>DALYHR010000014.1:0-18036 GCA_031970775.1 Burkholderiaceae bacterium
GATAGGCGCGACCCGGCCAGACTTCGTCGCCGCGGTCAACCGCGTCGAGCACCAGAGACGTCAGCGCCTGATTGGCCAAGGCGCGACGACCCGAGGAGACTGCATCCGGGCTGTAGCCGCCGGTATAGGAATGGGCGTCCCAGGTCGCGGTCCAGTCCTCGCGCAGGGCGCGGGCCAGTTGCAGGCGCAGCGACTCGCGCACCGCGTGGATGCGCTGCGGGTCGACCGCAACGCCGGCTTCGGCCAGCCGCTCAGCCACATAGCCTTCGCTGGGCAGGGTCAGCACCAGTTCGCGGAATGCGGCATCCAGACCGTCATCGCGCAGTACCGCGCGCATCGCCTCGGCAAAGGCGGTGTCGAGCTCGATGGAGCCGTCCGCGGACTGCACCGCAGCCAGCAGGCGATTCAGCGCCAGCTGCTGTCCGGCTTCCCAGCGGTTGAAGGCATCGCTGTCATGGCGCAGCAGGGTGAGCAATTCCTCTTCGCTGGCATCCCATTGCAGGATCACCGGGGCCGAGAAGCCGCGCAGCAGCGACGGCACCGGCTCGGTCGTCAGGCCGTCCAGACCGACGAAGGTGAAGGTCTGGGTGGCTTCTTCCAGCACCAGCACGCGCTCGGTGCCCGAGGCGATGCTCTCGCCTTCGAGTTGCAGTGGCAGGGCTTGGCCGGTCGAATCGAGCAGACCCAAGGCCACCGGGATCACGAAGGGCTGCTTGTGGCTCTGACCCGGCGTGGCTGGGCAGTGCTGCGACAGCGTCAGCAGGTAGCTGCGCGAGTCCGGGTTCCAGATGCCGCGGGCGCTCACGCGCGGCGTGCCCGACTGGCCGTACCAGCGCTTGAAGCGGTCGAGCCGGGAGCTCAGCGCGCTGTCCGGGTTGGCGTCGGCAATCGCCTGCGCAAAGTCGTCGCAGGTCACGGCCTGTCCGTCATGGCGGGCGAAGTACAGGTCCATGCCGCGGCGGAAGCCGTCACGGCCGACCAGCGTGGCCATCATCCGCACCACTTCAGCGCCCTTGTCGTAGACCGTGGCGGTGTAGAAGTTGTCGATTGCCTGATAGCTGTCGGGGCGCACCGGATGCGCCATCGGGCCTGCATCCTCGGGGAACTGGATCTGGCGCAGGGTGCGCACGTCCTCGATGCGCTTGACCGCACGGGCCGACGACGAGCCAGCCATGTCCTGGCTGAATTCCTGATCGCGGTAGACGGTCAGGCCTTCCTTCAGGCTCAACTGGAACCAGTCACGGCAGGTGATGCGGTTGCCGGTCCAGTTGTGGAAATACTCGTGGCCGACCACGCTTTCGACGTTGCCAAAGTCCACGTCGGTGGCGGTGGCCGGGTTGGCCAGAACGAACTTCGTATTGAAGATGTTCAGGCCCTTGTTTTCCATCGCCCCCATGTTGAAGTCGCTGACCGCGACGATCATGAAGCGCTCCAGATCCAGCGACAGGCCGAAGCGCGCCTCGTCCCAGGCCACCGAGGCCATCAGGGAGCGCATTGCGTGCTCGGTCTTGTCAAGGTCACCGGCGCGCACATAGACCTGCAGCAGATGGTCCTTGCCCGAGCGCGAACGAATCCGCTGCTCGCGGCAGACCAGATCGGCGGCCACCAGGGCGAAGAGGTAGGCGGGCTTCGGATGCGGGTCTTCCCAGACCGCGTAATGCCGGCCGTTGTCGAGGTCGCCCGACTTGACCCGATTGCCGTTGGACAGCAGCACCGGATAGCTCTTCTTGTTCGCGCGCAGCGTGACGCGAAAGCTCGCCATCACGTCCGGACGATCGAGGAAGTAGGTGATGCGGCGGAAACCCTGGGCCTCGCACTGCGTAAAAAAGCCCCCACCCGAGGTGTAGAGCCCCGACAGGCGGGTGTTCTTCTCGGGCGAACAGGTGTTGCGGATCTCGAGTGAGAACGGCTCGGCCGGCAGGTTTTCCAGCACCAGCTGTCCGCCTTCCTGCCGGAACGACAGGCTCTGGCCGTTGACCAGCACGCGAGTGACGACGATGTCTTCGCCGTCCAGCCGCAGCGCCTGACCGGTGAAGTCGGCATTGGGCTCGACGGTCATCCGGTTGATCACCAGGGTCTTGGTCGGGTCGAGATCGAAGCTCAGGTCGACCGAGCGGATCCAGTAGGCCGGCGGGCTGTACTCTTCGCGGCGCACCAGGGGGGCGTTGCTTTCACGCATGGGGTGTCGGGTCCGGGAAAGGTGATGGGGAAGCGAGGCCTCAGAGGCCCTGCTTCAGACTGGCTTCGATGAAGGCGTCGAGGTCGCCATCAAGCACCTTCTGAGTGGCGCTGATTTCGACGTTGGTGCGCAGATCCTTGATGCGGCTGTTGTCCAGCACATAAGAGCGGATCTGGTGGCCCCAGCCGACATCGGTCTTGGTGTCTTCGAGCTTTTGCTGCGCTTCCATGCGCTTGCGCATCTCGAAGTCATACAGGCGTGAGCGCAGCCGCTTCCAGGCGACATCGCGGTTGCTGTGCTGACTGCGGCCGTCCTGGCATTGCACGACGATGCCGGTCGGAATGTGCGTCAGACGCACTGCCGAGTCGGTCTTGTTGATGTGCTGGCCGCCCGCGCCTGAGGCGCGGAAGGTGTCGGTACGCACGTCGGCCGGGTTGATGTCGATCTCGATCGAATCATCCACTTCCGGGTAGACGAATAGCGAGGCGAAGCTGGTGTGGCGGCCGCCCGAGGAGTCGAAGGGGCTCTTGCGCACCAGGCGGTGCACGCCGGTCTCGGTGCGCAGGTGGCCAAAGGCATAGTCACCCTCGACCTTGATGGTGGCGCTCTTGATGCCGGCGGTGTCGCCTTCGGTCAGGTCTTCGACGGTGGCGGTGAAGCCCTTGCGCTCGCAGTACTTCAGGTATTGGCGCAGCAGCATGCTGGCCCAGTCGCAGGCCTCGGTGCCGCCGGCCCCAGCCTGGATGTCGATGAAGCAGTTGCTCGGGTCGGCCGGGTTCGAGAACATGCGGCGGAATTCGAGCTTTTCGATCATTCCCCGTAGCGTGGCGGCCTCGGCCTCGATGGTTTCGAGCGAATCAAAGTCATCTTCGGCGCGCGTCATCTCGAAGAGTTCGAGGTTGTCGCCGATCTGAGTGGTCAGGTGCCCGATGGTGGTGACGACCTCTTCGAGGGAGCGCTTTTCCTTGCCCAGCTCCTGGGCGCGCTTCGGGTCGTTCCAGACGTCCGGGTTTTCGAGGACAGCGTTGACCTCGTTCAGGCGCAATGACTTGTGTTCGTAGTCAAAGATACCCCCTGAGCGCGTCAGTACGCGCTCGCAGATCGGCCAGCAGCGTGCCGATCGCATTGATACGTTCGATGTCCATGAGTGGATTTCCTTGAGAACCCGCGATTTTCTCATGGCGCACGGGGGCAGCGACAGCCTCGTGTTGCCAGAAAGGCGGCGATCGCGTTGAAGCGCGCCCTCAGGGACAAGGAATCAGGGCTCGGGGTCCTGGAAACCGTCGCGGCGGAAGGTGATCACCAGGGTGTCGCGGTGGCTGGCAGCCTTGGCGCCGGGCGCTGCGGCCTCAGGCTGGATCGGGGTGCTTTCGTGGATCACCTGCCGATCGTCGATCAGCAAAGTACTCCAAGGCTGGGTGAGCGTGAATCGCACACCCAGGGGGCCATCGGCCTGAAAGACTCGGCTTTCGCCGCCGCGAATGCCGGCCCGATCGACCAGCAATACAGCGACGTAGTCGACCCCGTCGCGATGCGCCCCCTCCGGCGTCGGGCGCCCCACGCCCTCGAGCGTGTCGATTCGGAATGGATGGGCCTCGATGAACCAGCGCCCGTCGAATTCTCCTCTTCGGAGGGCGGCCCGGGTGAACAGCTCTGACAGCGAAGTCATGAGGGCCAGAAAGGCCGGATGAGTTGCAAATTCAGGTTCGAGTGGCTCAAACCAGCGAAGCATCCCTCCGTGCAGGGCGTTGTAGGTGGTGGGCTGCCAATGAGCCCGATGGGCCACGGCCCGTAGGTTGCCGCTGGCCTCCCGAATAAAACTGCCGTGGCGGCGGTGGCGGTAGTGGCCACCGTCCCGCAGATGGTGGTCGGCGCACAGCGCATTCCAGAACCTGCCCAGCTGATTCAAGGCATCCGTCGAGGTCTGGCTTAGGGTCGCCAGCGCTGCAGGTGACATCAGGGCGTAGCCATGTCGGTCAAGACGCCGGACCGTTTCGGCATCGTTGTGCTGCTCCAGGGTCAGCGGATCGGGAAGTAATGGGTGCATCGGGGAAAGAACTCTAAGAAATTCCGAATACGGCTGGCTTAGAGTATGTCCGATCGAGTTTGACTGTGAGGTAGGCGATGTCGTCAGCAGGTTGGGGCGGGTCAAGGGTTGTGTCGATGATGCTGTCAGGTGTCATGGCATTGAGCCTGTCTGCCTGCGGAGGCGGCGAAGGAGGGGAGGGTTGCGAGTACGGCTGCTCAAATACCGGGAATGGTGGTGGCGTAACCACCCCAGTGGTGGTCACGGCCTCCCTGAGCCTGGCGGCCCCCGGGGCAACCGTCTCAGCAGTGTCCGCGCAAGGCTTCAGCCTTCAGTCGCTTAGCCCCGTGGCTGTGAACTGGACCAGCACCCCGACCGGGGCGGTGCAGTGCGTCAAACTCAGCAACGGAGCCAATGGGCCGTTTATGTCGGTTCAACTCTCTCCGGTGCCTGCCTCCACGTTCAACTTTGTGCCTCAGATCATGCCTGCTGCAGTCGGGACCTACACCGGGAATGTGACGCTGCAGGCCTACTCTGACCAAAGCTGCCTGCTTGCCATCTCCGGCGCGACGCTTTCTGTGCCTTACACCATCACAGTGCAATAAATGAATTCAGGGGTGGTGGAATCCCTGAAATTGCAGTAGAATTAAAAGTTCTGAGCATCACTCAAATTTGTGGTGCTTTCGTACATCCCCTCTGACCTTTTTTCAGGACATTGACCCGCCCCGGGTCCCTTGAGTCTCTGAGTCCGGTCGGCGGCGATGCCGTCGCTTCGACCCGACCGGTCGCTGGTCTTCGCAATGCGAATAGTTTGGCCATGCCTGCTTCAAGCCTAGGCATGGCTGGTGTCTGTTCGCCGTTCGGATCACCAGACCATGGCGACTTCAAGTTGTTGTTTTTCCTGAAGGTCATTGATGAATTTCTCCGAACTAGGTCTGAACCCCGCCATCCTGAGCGCCGTCGAGGCTACCGGCTACACCACGCCGACCGACGTGCAGCAGCGCGCCATTCCGGCTGCGCTCCAGGGGGGAGACCTGCTGGTGTCGTCCAGCACGGGCAGCGGCAAGACCGCGGCCTTCGTGCTGCCGGCTCTGGAAAAGATCCTGCAGATCCGCATCGCCCAAGGCTTTGATGCGGCCAACCCTCCCGGTGGACTCGAAGAGCAGCGCCCGCAGCGCGGCGGTCGGGGCCGTCCGCAGCAGCGTTTCGGTGGCCGCAACGAGCGCTTCGGCGATCGCCGTCCGCCGCGTGGCTCTGAAGGCGCTGAAGGTACTGCTCCGCGTGCACCCCAGACCGGCGCTCGCGTGCTGGTGCTGGCCCCGACCCGCGAACTGGCTCTGCAAGTCTCCAAGGCAGCGATGACCTATGGCCGCGGTATCCGTGGCCTGCGCGTGGCCAGCGTGGTCGGTGGTGTGCCTTATGGTGCGCAGATCGCCGCCCTGCGCGGCTCTCCCGACATTCTGATCGCCACTCCGGGCCGTCTGATCGATCTGCTGCAAAGCGGTTCGGCCTCGCTCAAGGATGTGCAGATGCTGGTGCTCGACGAAGCCGATCGCATGCTGGACATGGGCTTCATCGAAGACATCACTCACATTGCCGAGCAGATTCCTGAGGCTCGCCAGACGTTGATGTTCAGCGCCACCTTCGGCGGTCAGGTCGGTGGCCTGGCGATGCAGCTCACCCGCGATGCCAAGCGCATCGAGGTGGCGCATCACACCGAGCGTCATGCCAACATTGAGCAACGTCTGCACTGGGCCGACAGCCTGGGTCACAAGAACGCGCTGCTCGAACAACTGCTGGCCGAGCGCGAAATGGATCAGGCGGTTGTCTTCACCAGCACGCAGCGCGATGCCGACGAACTGGCTGATCGCCTGGCTGATATGGGCCATGCCGTGGCCTCGCTGCACGGCGGTCTGCCCCAGGGGCGTCGCAATCGCGTGCTGATGGCGCTGCGTCAGCGCCAACTGCGCGTTCTGGTCGCCACCGATGTGGCCGCCCGCGGTATCGACGTGCCGACCATCAGCCACGTCATCAACTATGGTCTGCCGCTCAAGGCCGAGGACTATGTGCACCGTATTGGCCGCACCGGTCGTGCTGGCCGCAGTGGTCTGGCGATCACACTGGCCGAGCGTCGCGATGTCGGCATGATCCGCCGCATCGAGCGTTTCACCACGCAACTGATCCCGACCGCCGTGGTCGCCGGTCTGGAACCGAAGATGCCTGAGCCGTCGCGTCGCCCGGCGGGTGCCCCGCGTCCGGAAGGCGGTTTCCCGCCGCGCCGTGGTGGCCGTTTTGAAGGTCGTCCTGAAGGTCGCTTTGAAGGCCGTCCGGAAGGTCGTTTCGACGGTCGCAACGATGCGCCTCGCCCGGAAGGTCGCTTCGAAAACCGTTTCGACGGTGATCGTCGTCGCCCGGGTCCGGATCATCATCGCCCGCAGCGTCATGGCGCCGGTGCCGGCCGTCCGGGTGGTTACCAGGGCGGTGCACGCCGCAGCGGTGGCGGTGACCGCGGCTAATCGTCGCTAGGTCTACTTGCTGGGGTTAGCCCAGCAGGGTCGCCAACCGGTCCGCATCCAGGGTGCGGGCCGCTCCGAAGCCCGCCACATGGCGGGCTTCGTGCATTTCGAGCCGGACGAATCGGAAATCCGGCAGTGCGACGGTCAGCTCCGCCTGAGCAAAGGCCCGCAGATACAGCTCCCGTGCCTGTTGCGCCGCCGATGATTCGGTGGCCAGGGGGATGGCTTGGCCGTTCAAGGTGAGTCGCTGCAATGCCAGGGGTTCGGCTTCGGCGTGATCCGCTGCCATCAGCAGCAGCGAGATGCGCGGCTCGGCCACCATCTGCCGCGCATGGGCTGCCAGGGCGCTGACATGGATCAGCCAGCTCGGCGCGATGCGCTTCCCACCGAGTTCGGTCGGCAGGGGCAGCAGCGGCACCATCGACACGAAGGGCGAGCCCTCGGCGGTCAGCGTGCCCAGAGCGCCAACCCGCGTGCTGCGGATCAGCGCCCGGGCCAGCTCGTCGAGCCGGCTCAGCCGGGCCGCCTCTGCGCCCTCGGGACTGGACATTACTTGGCCCAGCCGTCCTTGAGCGTGGTGGTGCGGTTGAACACCACCCGCTCAGCACTGTGGTCGCTGTTGTGATCAATCCGGTCGGTGACGAAGTAGCCGTGACGCTCGAACTGCACCGAACGCGCTGCTTCAAGCCGCGCAAAGGCCGGTTCGACCCAACCCTGGGTGATGCGCAGGCTGTCTGGGTTGAGCGCTTCGAGATGGTCGCGCCCGCCCGCTTCGGGCTGAGCTTCGCGGTACAGCCGGTCGTAGAGGCGAATCTCGGTAGCGACTCCGTCATCCGCACCGACCCAGGTGATCACGCCCTTGACCTTGATCGAGTCAGCGCCCGGTGTGCCGCTGCGGGTGTCGGGGACGATCTGAGCGTGCACGCGCAGCACGCGGCCGGCATCGTCCTTGTCGCAGCCGGTGCAGTGAATCACGAAGCCGTACTTCAGCCGCACCTTGTTGCCGGGGTAGAGGCGGTGGTAGCCCTTGACTGGCACTTCCATGAAGTCGTCGCGCTCGATCCAGAGCTGTGGGCCGAGCAGGAACTCGCGCTGGCCCCATTCCGGATGCTGCGGATGCATCGGGGCGGTGCAGCGCTCGCGATGCGACTCGCCATAGATCTCGGCCCAGTTGTCGAGTTGCAGTGCCACCGGGTCGAGCACCGCCATGCCGCGCGGTGCCTTGCCTTCGAGATCGTCGCGCAGCGCGATGTCCAGCGTGCTGTAGTCGATCCAGCTGTCGGACTTGGATACGCCGATGCGGTCGCAGAACAGCCGAATCGCTTCGGGCGTATAGCCGCGGCGGCGCAGACCGACCAGGGTGGGCATGCGTGGGTCATCCCAGCCCGAGACATGGCCTTGATCGACCAGAGCACGCAGCTTGCGCTTGCTGGTCACCACATAGGTCAGGTTCAGGCGCGCGAATTCGTACTGATGCGGCAGCGGCTCAGCCAGCAGGGCCGGCAGACGATCCGGGCCCGACTCGGCATGCACCGATTCACTCAGTCGAGCCAGCAGCCAGTCGTAGAAGGGACGCTGATCCTCGAACTCGAGCGTGCAGATCGAGTGCGTAATGCCTTCGAGTGCATCCTCGATCGGGTGGGCGAAGGTGTACATCGGGTAGATGCACCAGCGGTCGCCCGTGTTGTGGTGAGTGGCGTGGCGGATGCGGTAGATCGCCGGGTCGCGCAGATTGATGTTGGGCGCGGCCATGTCAATCTTTGCGCGCAGCACCATCGCACCGTCGGCATGCCGGCCGTCGCGCATCTCGCGGAACCTCGCCAGGTTTTCGGCGACCGAGCGATCGCGAAAGGGGCTGGCCGTGCCAGCCTCGGTCAGCGTGCCGCGGCTGGCGCGAATCTGCTCGGCGCTTTGTTCGTCGACATAGGCGTGACCGCCGAGGATCAGATGTTCGGCGGCGCGGTACATCGTGTCGAAGTAATCGCTGGCGTAGTAGAGCTGCTCGCCCCAGTCAAATCCCAGCCACTTCACGGCATCGATGATGGCATCGACGTACTCCTGATCTTCCTTTTCAGGGTTGGTGTCGTCGAAGCGCAGGTGGCAGGCGCCAGCGTAGTCGCGTGCCAGTCCAAAGTTCAGGCAAATGCTCTTGGCATGGCCGACATGCAGGTAGCCGTTGGGTTCGGGCGGAAAGCGCGTGCGGATGCGCGCTACATCCAGAGGGCCCGCTGCATGGTGGGCGGCATCACCTGGCGTGCCGGCGTGATGACGGTGGGTAAAGGATTCGCTGCCCAGATCGCGCTCAATGATTGCGCGCAGGAAGTTGCTCGGGCGGTGGGCTTCGGCGCCGTCGGCGGGGTGGGAAGACTGGCTCATGGGTGGTGTTTCAGGTTGGCGCGGATTGTACGAGGCAGGTCGGGGGTGACCTGCGCGAGGCCAGTCGGGGGGCTGAGTCGGGTCGGAGAGTTGTATTCCGGCAACGACTGGTTGTTGCAATAAACAAACGATTAGAAACAGACCCCCTGAATGAGGGGTGTGCAGAATTCACACCCAGCAACCCCCACAAGACGCAGTTTTCCGCCAACCCCACCCGAAAGAGCCCGATCATGAGTCGCTTCAACCCGATGCAGTCCCTCCGCCGTGATGACCACGCCTACACCGAGCTGTGCGATTCAGGTCTGGATTCCGGCCTGGATTCGGGCTGGATGGACTCTCAGTTTGCCGCTCCGGCCAAGGCCCGTCCGCATGGCACCCTGAACATCTGGGCGCAACGCTGGCTGGCTGAGCTGCCGATCGCCTGCCGCCCGATGATCACTGCCCTGCGTCATCCGCACGTGATCAATCGGCTCAGCCTGTGCTGGGACGATCCGCGCGAACTCAGCCGCTACTTCAAGGAGCTGCTGATCGACTCCAGCACCAGCCGCTTCAACGCCGGCGTGAGCTTTGCGCTGGAGGTGATGGACGAGTTGTTCGAGCTGCAATCCTTCAGCCAGCGCGGCTTTCAGGGCGCCGGAGTCGGCGGACTGCGTCCGCTGTCCCGGGCCTGATCAGAGCCGGTGGTTCGAAGGGGGTTGGATCCAATAACAAAGGATCAGCGTCCGCGCAGGAACAGCTGATCCAGTTCCTTGAGACTGAGTTGCCGCCAGGTCGGGCGTCCGTGATTGCACTGGTCAGCTCGCTCGGTGCGCTCCATATCGCGCAGCAGCGCATTCATTTCGGGCAGGGTCAGCACCCGGCCAGCCCGAACCGCCGCATGGCAGGCCATGCCCGCCAGGAGCTCGTCGATGGCCTGCCGAACACCGCCGCTGCGACCCTGTTCAGTCAGATCCTTCAGGACCTGACGAGCCAGTTCGACAGGGTCAGCCCGAGTCAGTGCGACGGGCTGAGCGCGCACAGCCAGTCGATTCGGACCGATCGGGGCGATATCCAGTCCCAGTTGAGTCAGCGTGTCCGCCTCGGTTTCGGCACAGGCCATCTCGATGGGTGTGGCGCTGAAACTCGCTGCAATCAGCAGCGGCTGACTCGGGACCTGTCCCCCAGCCTCACCGTGCAAGGCCTGCTTCATGCGTTCGTACACGATGCGCTCGTGGGCGGCGTGCATGTCGACCAAAACCAGTCCGTGCCGGTTCTCCGCCAGGATGTAGATGCCGGCCAACTGGGCCAACGCCTTGCCCAGGGGCCAGTCCTGCGCAGCAATGTCCTCGGGCTCTTCGGCCGGAGAGGGGGGAGTGCGGGCAGTCTCCTCAACCCGTAGCACCGGGCGGGGGCGTTCCTCGGGCCGATGGGCCGACAGCTCCAGCGACACCTGACGGGGTGCGATCGAGATCACAGCCGGGGCCGCAGGTAGCGAGGGCCGGGTCGACACCGGTGGCCAAGATGCAACGGGATGTTGAGCGGCCGGCCGGTGCGTCGGTTGGGCCAGGGCCGCCTCCAGCGTGTTCTGGACAATGCGATGCACTTCTCCGCTATCGCGAAAACGCACCTCGCTTTTGGCTGGATGCACATTGACGTCGACTCGCTCACCCGGCAGGTCGAGCAGCAGCACGTAGGACGGTTGACGCTGCCCATGCAGCACATCGCCGTAAGCAGCTCGGGCGGCATGTGTGATGAGGCGGTCGCGCACATGGCGCTGATTGACGAAGGTGTACTGGGTGTCGGAGCGGCTGCGCGCTGCCTCGGGCAGACCCATGCGACCCCGCAGCCAAAGCGGTCCGATGCGGGCCTCAACGGGACGGCTGCTGTCGAAGAAGTCGGCGCCCAGCACGTCGCGGATTCGCACCATTGGGTCGGTCGTGCTGCGCCACTGGTGAATCAGTCGGCCTTCATTCCAGACCATAAAACTGACCTGCGGTCGCACCAGCGCGTGCCGACGCACGGCCTCGACACAGTGTGCGAGTTCGGTGGCCTCACTTTTGAGGAACTTGCGCCGAGCGGGTGTCGAGAAAAACAGCTCTCGCACCTCCACCGTGGTGCCAACCGTCCGCGCCGCCGGCACGAGTTCGCCTGAGCGCATATCCAGCCGGCTGCCATGCGCCGCCTGAGCCGTGCGGCTGAGCAGACTCAGCTCCGAGACCGAAGCGATAGCTGCCAGGGCCTCACCGCGAAACCCCATCGTCAGCACCTGTTCCAGGTCGTCCAGCGAGCTGATCTTGCTCGTGGCGTGTCGACGCAGCGCCAGGGGCAGTTCGTGCTCGGGAATTCCACTACCGTCGTCCTCGACCAGGATCTGACGGACGCCCCCGGCCATCAGCCGTAGCGTGATCTGGGTCGCGCCGGCATCCAGGGCGTTGTCGAGCAACTCGCGCACCACTGAAGCCGGGCGCTCGACGACTTCGCCCGCAGCGATCTGACTGATCAGTTCGTCCGGCAGTTCATGGATCGGCGCTCGGGGTGACTGAGCCGGGCTGCTGGGCGAATCCTCAGTGGACATACCGGCCGTTGCGGGCAATCTGAACCAGTTCGACGAAGCGCGAGCCCGTCTGGCCCCCAGCGACAAAGTCGATATCGAGCGTGCCCAGGCGCATCTGAAGGGACTTGAAGGCCGCCCCTAACCGGGCCCGGGTGATTTCCGGGCCACAGCGGCGCAGGGCCTCGACCAGAACACGCAGGCTCATGTAGCCTTCCAGCCCCGGGTAGGTCACCGGGTGTTGGGTTTGTTCAGCCAGGCGACGGTATTCAGAGATGACCAGGTCAGTCTGACTCCAGGGGTAGGGCACGCTTTGCACAATCACCAGACCTCGGGCCTTGTCCCCGAGGCGCTGCATCACTGCATCGCCCGAGACGGACGACAAGCCGTAGAAGCTCAGATGCTGGCCAATGCGGCGAGCCTCCTCCATCAACTCGGCGGCCTGATGACCGGGCAGAAACATGATGACCGCCTGCGGTTGCAGCGTCATCAGTCGGCGTGCCGCATCTGCAAGATTGCTGCTGTCGGGTGAGACTGTGGTGGCAATGGCCACTTCGAGCTTTCGGCCTGCCAGGCTCTCGGACAGCAGCTTGAGAATTTCTTCCCCGCCCTGCGGCATGCCGACGAAGCCGATCCGACTCACGCCGATGGTGGTCAGGTGCTGAACCAGCTGATCGATTTCGCGGCTGAAGGGCGCGCGCATGAAATAGGCCACCCCACGGCACTTCTGACGCACCGAATCGACCATGCCAAAGGCACCCCAGGACAGTGCTCCGGTATCACGCATCACCGGCTCAAGGGCCAGTAGGGTCGAGGAACCTGAACAACCGAAGAAGGCCAGGGCGCGGTGGTCATTGATCAGCGATAGTCCATTGGCGTGGGCTTTCTCGGCCTGACCGTCATCCCCCAGAGTGACCAGTCGTATCCGGCGACCCTGGATGCCGCCGCGGCTGTTGGCCTCGGCGATGGCCAACAAGGCACCATCATTGAAGGCGTGAGCGATATCCCGACCTGGCCCCTTGAGGTCGATGCTCTGGCCGAGCACGATGTCCGACGCGGCTCCGGGAAAGTCATTGGCCGCCTGCACCCAAGGTGTCACGCAGGAGCTTGAGCCGGCAATCAGGAGGGAGCGTCTACGCATGCAGTCGTCGTGGAATCGAGGCCAGGGCCGTAGCGTGGAGGGGACAAAGGGATCTGGCCCAATCTGGTACTAACCCGCAGTCTGATCGGATTAGAAAGCGACGCGCAGCCACGGCTGATCCTGTGCGTCCCCGATAATCATGCACCATGGAATGGCTACCCTTGTTACTGGATTTCATCGTCCATGTGGATCGGCATCTGGCCGAGTTCGTCGCGAGCTATGGCGCTTGGATCTACGCACTGCTCTTCGTGGTGGTCTTTGTCGAGACCGGCGTCGTGATCATGCCCTTCCTACCGGGCGATTCGCTCCTGTTCGTGGTGGGTGCCCTCTGTGGCACCGGGCTGATGGATTACGGCGTTTCGATGGGACTGCTGATGGTTGCAGCCGTGGCTGGCAATCAGAGCAACTACACGATCGGCCATCTGATCGGACCGAAGGTGTTTCAGTGGGAACAGTCCCGCTGGTTCAACCGTTCGGCCTTTCTTCAGGCCCACGATTTTTACGAAAGGTACGGAGGCGTCACATTGATCGTGGCCCGGTTCATGCCTTTTGTCCGCACTTTTGCTCCTTTCGTGGCCGGTGTTGCGCAGATGTCACGGATGCGCTTCACGTTCTTCGACATCACAGGCTCGATTCTGTGGGTAGGAAGCCTGGTCACGGCAGGGTATCTGTTCGGAAACATCCCCTGGGTGAGGGAGCATCTGGAGAAAATCATCTGGGCCACTGTCATCCTGCCAGGGCTGTTGGTGATTTTCGGCAGCCTGCGGGCACGGTGGCGCAACCGCAGTGGCGGGGCTGCAGAGGCTGTCAGATGAGTTGTCGGCGCGGTGCCGGGGCGTGCAGGCTGACGTAGCGGCTGATGCCGGCTTGCAGGGCAGCGGTCAGTCGCTCCTGATAGCGGGGGTGGCGAAGTCGGGCCTCTTCTTCCGGATTCGAGATGAAGGCCGTTTCGACCAGCACGGACGGGATGTCCGGCGCCTTGAGAACGGCGAACCCCGCCTGCTCGACCCGCTGTTTGTGCAGCCGTCCGACCTGACCGATCGTGCCGAGCAGTTCGTGGCCGAGCTTGAGGCTGCTCTTGATCTGAGCGGTCGTGCTCATGTCGATCAGGGCGCGCAGCACCTGGGCGTCAGCGCTGGCGACATTGATGCCGCCGACCAGATCAGAAGCGTTCTCGCGCTTGGCCATCCAGCGCGCTGCCGTGCTGGTGGCTCCTGAGTCCGACAGCGCGAAGACCGAGGCACCGCGTGCGTGCGTGTTGAAGTAGGCGTCGGCGTGAATCGAGACGAACAAGTCTGCACGGATCTGTCGGGCCTTGGCGACCCGCTCGTGCAGCGGCACGAAGTAATCGCCGTCACGCGTCAGCACGGCGCGCATGCCGGGTCGGGCGTTGAGCCGCTCGGCCAGCTGGCGGGCCAGCGCCAGCACCACATCCTTTTCGCGCAGACCGGTCGGGCCGATGGCACCGGGGTCTTCGCCACCGTGACCCGGGTCGATTGCCACGACGAATAGTCGTTCGATCGAGGAGGTGGAGGTTTGACGCTCCGTTCGCTCATTTCGGGCTGACTCCACCGGCTCCTGGCGCGGGGGTTGTGGGCTGGCCTCAGCCATGGAGGACCCTGACGAACGATCAGGAAGACGCTCGGGATACAGATCGAAGATCAGTCGATGTCGGTGGGGTGCTGCCGGAGCCAGCGAGAACACTTCCGGACGGCAGGGCTGACGCAGATCGAAAACCATCCGCACTCGCTGTGGCCTGCTCTGGCCCAGGCGAACACCGCCGACATACGGATCATCCTTGCCCAGGGCACCGGAGCGCTCGAACAGCTCACGCAGCTTCGGTGTCAGCTCCAGCCCGTCGACGTCGACCACCAGCCGGGGCGGGTTGTCCATGATGAACTGCGTCCCCACCAGGGCCTGTTCCGATTCGATCGTGATGCGGGTCGAACCGGGCGATGGCCACACTCGCACATCCAGAAGGCTGTTGCCACTGCGACGAGTCGCGGGGGCAGCAGCCCAGACGGGCAACGCCGACGCCGCAGCCAGCAGGCCGCTGCCGCGGATCAGCCAACGTCGGGTCGGGGTGAGAAGGGTGCTCATGTCAGCAGCTTCTGTCCTTGGGGGGTGTGCGCCCGCAGTGTGACACGCCGGGCGCCGTCGGGCAAAACCTCCAGGTCCAGCGCCAGATCGACGGCATTCAGCAGACCCGCGGCTTGCCGGGGCCACTCGACCAGTTTCAGGCCGGGCGAGGCGAAGATTTCCCGGAATCCGGCGTCCTCCCATTCCCGCGGATCGCCGAAGCGGTAGAAGTCGAAGTGCCAGGCCTGCCAGTACGAGCCTGAGTCGTCGCTCAGCTCATAGGGCTCGACGATCGCGTAGCTCGGGCTACGCACCCGCCCGCTCACGCCCAAGGCACGCAGCAGATGGCGCACGAAAGTGGTCTTGCCGGCGCCGAGGCCGCCTTCCAGGGTCAGACAGGCGCAGCGCAGTTCGGGATGCGTGGCCAGCCGGGCGGCCAAGGCTGCGCATCCGGCTTCGTCCTCCCAGCGCTCGCTGAGCACGAGGCTGTTGCTTTCTAGAATCAAGTCTTGCTCCACTGCTTCCGATCCCCGCCGGGGACCGCCACTCCGGATGGAATCGCCACTGCAACATTGGGTCGACGCACTGCGCAACTGGGCCCGGGAGCTGGGATTTTCCCAGATCGGCATCGCCGACATCGACCTGCAGACCGCCGAGCCCGGACTTCAGGCCTGGCTGGCCGCCGGATTTCACGGCGGCATGGACTACATGGCGTCCCACGGCCTGAAGCGCGCCCGACCCGCCGAGCTGGTGCCCGGCACCGTGCGGGTCATCACCGCGCGGATGGACTATCTGCCGCGCGACACGCCGCCCGACTGGCGCGAGCGGGAGCGCGCCCGCCTGAGTCGTGAGCCGCAGGCCGGCGAAGCGGTGGTCTCGATCTACGCCCGCGGCCGTGACTATCACAAGGTGCTGCGCAGCCGGCTGCAAAAGCTGGCCGACCGGCTGGCGGCCGAGATCGGTCCGCTCGGGCATCGGGTGTTCTGCGACTCTGCACCGGTGCTCGAAGCCGAACTGGCGCAGCGCAGCGGGCTGGGCTGGCGCGGCAAGCACACGCTGATCCTCAGCCGCGAGGCCGGCTCGATGTTCTTTCTGGGCGAGATTTACGTCGATCTGCCGCTGCCGGTGACCGAGCCGGTCGAGCCGCACTGCGGCAGCTGCACCGCCTGCATCGACGCCTGTCCGACCGGCGCGATCGTCGCGCCCTATCGGCTCGACGCGCGCCGCTGCATCAGCTATCTGACCATCGAACACGACCCGGAGCGGTCCGGTCCGGTCGATACCTCACTGCAGGCCCGCTTTGGCAACCACGTCTACGGCTGCGATGCCTGTCAGCTCGCCTGTCCGTGGAACAAATTCGCGCGAGCCTCGACGCTGCCCGATTTCGATGTGCGCCACGGCCTTGATGTTGCATCGCGCGCTGAGTTGATGGCCTGGGACGAGGCGGAGTTCTTGCGTCGCACCGAAGGCAGCCCGATCCGGCGCATCGGCTTCGCGCGCTGGCGTCGCAATCTGGAGATGCAGGGGAAGCCGCTCAGCCCGGGGGATGCGCCCCCACCAGCGCCAGAGCCAGCGGAATGCTGAGCATGCCCAGCAGGGTCGAGGCGGTGACCAGCCCGGCGACATAACTGCCGTCGCCGCCCATGCGGGTGGCGAGCACGAAAGCGCTCGATGCGGTCGGCATCGCCCCAAAGGCGACCAGCACCAGGGTCTGGCCCGGTGGCAGCGCAAAGGCCAGCGCCAGCGCGTAGCCCACCAGCGGCAGCACGGCGTGGCGGATCGTCAGCAGCGCGGACGCCAGTTTGGGGGCGGCCTGCAAGCCGCCGATCTGCAGGCCCGCGCCGACTGCCATCAGCCCAATCGGCAGCGCGGCGTTGCCGATGCGCTTCAGGGCGGTGTCGACCGGGGCTGGCAGGCTCAGCCCGACCAGGTTGCCGATCAGACCGGCGAGTGTCCCGATGATCAGCGGGTTGCGCAGCATCTCGCGCCAGGCGCTTTGGCCGCCGAGGCGGGCCAGCGACCAGACCGCACCCATATTGCACAGCGGCACACCCAGCGCGATCAGCAGCGCAATCCAGGCCAGTGCCTGCGAGCTGCCCAGCCGCTCGGCCAGCGCCAGTGCGACGTAGGAGTTGAAGCGAAACGCCACCTGTGCGCCCGAGGCGTGGCGATGCAGGTCGATGCCCGGCAGCCAGCGCAGTGCAGTCGCCAGCACAAAGCCGGTGACCAGCATCAGCACCCCGGCCAGCGCCAGCGGCAACTCGGTGCCGGGGTTGAGCGGGCTGCGTACCACCGAGTGAAACAGCAGCACCGGAAACAGCACCCAATAGACCAGCTGCTCGGCCCCGGCCCAGACGCGCCGGTCCAATGCGGTATGGCGGCACAGCAGAAAGCCGATACCGATCAGCAAAAAGTCGGGCAGCAGCAACAGGGCGGAGGCGAGCATGCCGCCGATGCTGCCACGGCGCAGCCTGCGTTGGCCTGACAAGCGCTCGGCCTCGGGCTGACCGACAATCGCGCCCCCGAAGTTTCCGGCTGCGTTCCGTTCCCGCCCATGACCCTGCTGCTTGCCCCGATGGAAGGGCTGCTCGATTTCTCACTGCGCGATCTGCTGACCCGGGTCGGCGGGATCGATCGCTGCGTGGCCGAATTCATCAGGGTCACCAACACGCTGCTGCCCGAGCGGGTGTTCTTCCGCACCATTCCGGAGCTGCATCACGGTGGCCGCACACCCGCTGGGGTGCCGGTGCGGGCGCAGCTGCTCGGCTCCGACCCGGCCTGTCTGGCCGAAAACGCGGCGAAGCTGGCGGGTCTGGGGCCGGCCGGCATCGACCTGAACTTCGGCTGCCCGACCAAGGTGGTCAATCGCCATGGTGGCGGCGCAGCGCTGCTGGTTGACCCGGACAAGCTCCTGGCCATCGTCAGCGCGGTGCGCCGTGCCGTGCCGGCGGCGATGCCGGTGTCGGCCAAGATGCGGCTGGGCTTCAAGGATGACGAGTTGGCGCTGGACTGTGCCCGTGCCATCGTGGCCGGCGGAGCCGAAGAGTTGGTGGTGCACGGCCGCACTCAGGCGCAGGGCTACCGGCCGCCAGCCTACTGGGACCGCATTGCACAGGTGCGCGAGGCGGTTGCCGTGCCGGTGATCGCCAACGGCGAGATCTGGACCGTGGCCGATGCGCGCCGCTGCCG
>DALYHR010000015.1:0-17972 GCA_031970775.1 Burkholderiaceae bacterium
CACGGTCTGGAGCCGGCGATCGAGGGCGGCACCATCGAGATCCGCGCTGCGGCCGAATCCGGCCGACTGGTGCTGAGCGTGCGCGACAGCGGGGTCGGACTGGATCTCGCCCACCCCAGCCCGGGCGGCAGCCACTTCGGCCTGCAGCAGGTGCGCGAGCGGCTGGCCAGCCTGCACGGCGCCGCCGCCCGACTGCAGCTCGACGCGGTGCCGGCCGATCAGGGCGGCGGCACACTGGCGCGCATCGAGCTGCCGCTGAACCCCGCCCCAGGAGCCTCGACATGAGCCAACCGATCACGGCCTTAATCGCTGAAGACGAACCGCTGCTGGCCGCGGCGCTGGCCGCCGAGCTGCGCCGGTTGTGGCCACAACTGGAGTTGCTGCCGGTCGCGGCCAACGGCCCGCAGGCGCTGGAGCGCGCGCTGGCCGAGCAGCCCGATCTGTGCTTTCTCGACATCCGCATGCCCGGCATGGACGGGCTGGAGGTGGCGCAGGCGCTGATCGAGGACTGGCCGGAAGGGGACCGACCGCTGCCGCTGCTGGTCTTCGTCACCGCCTACGACCGCTATGCGCTGCAGGCCTTCGAGGCCCAGGCGGTCGATTACCTGCTCAAGCCGGTCGAACCCGCCCGGCTCGACGCCTGTCTGAGCCGGCTGCGCCAGCGGCTGGCCGAGCGAGAACCGAGCCAGACCGACCCGACGACGGCTCCGAATGCGGCGGCGCTGGCCCCGCTGCTGCAACTGCTTCAGCAGCAATCGGCGCCCCCCCGGCTGGAGGTAATTCAGGCTCAGATCGGCTCGACCCTGCATCTGGTGCCGGTGGAGGAGGTGCTGTATTTCGAGGCCGCCGACAAGTACGTGCGCGCCGTCACCGCTCAGCGCGAACTGCTGCTTCGCAGCGCCCTGCGCGAGCTGTTGCCGCAGCTCGACCCACAGCGCTTCTGGCCGATCCACCGCAGCACCGTGGTGCAGGCCCGCGCCATTGCCACCGCCAGTCGCGATGAGGCCGGCCGGCTGTGGCTAAGCCTGCACGGCCGCCCCGAGCGGCTGGCGGTCAGCCGCCTTCATGCCGGGAGATTCCGGGGTATGTGAGGGGGTGCGATCAGGCTGTTCAGCCAGCTTATGCACAATCGCGGCTGTTTTTTGCCCCGAGCTGCCGGTAAGCAGCCCGTCGGCGTCCTGCACTGGGCCTGGGGGCCCGACCTCATCCGCCGCATGAAAATCTCGCGCCTTGCTGCCCTGCTTCTCGTCATTGCCACCCTGATTGCCCCAGGCATCCGGGCACAGCAATCGATGTTCACCGCGACGTCGATCGGCCCGGCTGCAGCCTTGAATGCCGGATTTAGCTCGATGGGCATCGGCTCAAGCAGCGGGAATTCCGGGGATGCGGCACCCCTTCTCAACGGGACCAGCACGCCGAGCCCAGCCTCAAGGACGAGCGCCGGCGGACTCCCCCAAAGCGCGATTCCGCCCGCTGCCGCCGCGCGACTGATGCAACTGCGCAACAGCAACACCACCACCAACGTCGATGCCCGGTCGAATTCGTCTGACCCAACGCTCGATGTGCCCGTGCCCGTCCCCTTCTCGGTACCGACCGACAACGAATTCCAGAAATTCGTCGCCAACGTCACCGGCGTGCGTTTGCCGATCTTCGGCCTCAATCTCTTCGATCAGGGGGCGCCCAGCTTCGCACCGCTCGACCGCACTCCCGTGCCGGCCGACTACCTGCTCGGCCCAGGCGACGAGCTGTACGTGCGGGTGTGGGGCAGCGTCGATCTGGATGTGCGCGCCCAAATCGACCGCAACGGGCTGATCAATCTGCCGCGAGTCGGCTCGATTCCGATGGCCGGGGTCAAGGCGGCACAGGCCGAAGAGGTGCTGCGCGGCCAGATCGGCCGGGTCTATCGCAACTTCAGCCTCAACGTCACGCCCGGACAGTTGCGCAGCATGACGGTCTTCGTCGTCGGCCAGGCCCGCCGGCCCGGCAGCTATACCGTCAGCAGCCTGTCGACCCTGGTCAATGCGGTCTTCGCCAGCGGTGGCCCAGGGCCCAACGGCAGCCTGCGCCGCATCCAACTGCGCCGCGAAGGTCAGCTAGTCACGGAACTCGATCTGTACGACTTCATCATCGGCGGCAATGCCTCCCAGGACACCCCTCTGCGCCAGGGCGATACGCTGGTCTATCTGCCGCGCGGTCCGCAGGTGGCCGTCACCGGCAATTCGGACACTCGGGCAATCTTTGAGTTGCGCAACCCGGAAGAGCCGATCCTGCAGGTATTGGCCTATGGCGGCCTGACCCGACCGACCGTCAGTACACCTTATGCCTCGCTGGAGCGCATCGATCCACACGCCGCGGGCCGCCCGCGCAAGGTTGAACGCGTCAACCTCGACAGCCCGGGCGCCCCCCTCCTGCAGCTCCGAGACGGCGACATCGTCACCCTCTTCGGCGCCTCGCCCGCCTTTGCCAATGCCGTCACCCTGCGCGGCAACGTCGCTCAGCCGCTGCGCCACCCCTTCACACCGGGTATGCGGGTCAGCGATCTGATTCCGGACCGCGAAGCCCTGATCACCCCCGGCTACTTCCAGCGCAAGAACCGGCTGGTGCAGTTCTCCAGCAGCGGCGTGCTCAAGGGCAGCGCCGACGATCAGATCGACACCAAAGCGCTGGAGGGAGAAGTGCGCAACATCGTCGACGAACCGAACTGGGAGTTCGCGGTCATCGAGCGACTCAACCCCGACGACCTGACCATGCAGGTGCTGCCCTTCAACCTGGGCCGCGCCGTGCTACAGCGCGACCCCGAGCAGAACCTGGCCCTGCAGGCGGGCGATGTGGTGACGGTCTTCAGCCTCAACGACATCAACAACCCGATCAGCCGCCGCACCCGCCTGGTTCGGGTCGAAGGGGAAGTTCAGGCCCCTGGCGTCTATCAGGTCAAGGCGGGCGAATCGCTGCGCGGACTGCTGGGACGCATCGGCGGCATCACGACCGACGCCTACGTCTTCGGCACCGAGTTCAACCGGGCCAGCACCCGAGCCGCTCAGCAAGCGGCCCTGGACGAGGCGGTGCGCCGGCTGGAAAGCCAACTGGCCCGGGCCGGCGCCGATCAGGTAGCCAATCTGGTGATTACCGACGCACAGTCCGCCGCGCAGTTGCGGGCAGCCCAGCTGCAGACCGCCCGCGACCAGCTCGACCGACTCAAGAGCCTGCGCTCGACCGGTCGTATCGCGCTGGAACTGCAGACCAATGCGGCCCATCTGGCCGACTTGCCGGACATCCCGCTGGAGGACGGCGATCGCATCTACGTCCCGCACCGCCCGGCCTTCGTGCTGGCGGTAGGTGCGGTGGCCAACAGCAACGGGCTGTTGTGGCGCCCGGGCAAGCGGGTGCGCGACTATCTGAATCTGGCCGGTGTCGAGCCGGACGCCGATGAGAACGGTCTGTTCGTGGTGCGGGCAGACGGCTCGGTCGATCACGCCTCGCGCCGCGGCTGGTTCGACAGCATGGAAGACCTGGTGCTGATGCCGGGCGACACGATGGTGATGCCGGAGAAGACCAACCGCGAGACCGCCATGACCGCCTTCACCCGCGGGCTGAAGGACTGGAGCCAGATCCTCTATCAGTTCGGCCTGGCCGCCGTCGCCCTGAATACGCTGCGCAAATAAGCCTGCCACCGCTGCCCCTGATGAGCTCCATGTCTTCCGAATCGACCCGGCCCCCCGAAACACCTGACGAGGCCGAGGTCTCGTTGCTGGACCTGCTGTTGACTCTGCTGGCGAACTGGCGCCTGGTGGTGCTGACCCCGCTGCTGCTGGGCCTGTTGGCGCTGGGTGTCACCTTTCTGATGAAGCCGCGCTTTACCGCGACCACGCAGATCATGACGCCGCAGCAGCAGCAGACCGGGGTGGCCGCCATGCTGGGCTCGCTGGGCGGGCTGGCCGGTGCGGCCGGCGGACTGGCCGGGCTGAAGAACCCGGCGGATCAGTGGATCGGACTGCTCAAGAGCCGCACGATTCAGGACGCCATGGTCGACCGCTTCGATCTGATGAAGCGGTACAACGCGGAGTACCGCTTCCATGCCCGCCAGGGTCTGGAAGGTTCCACCGTACTCAAGGCCGGCAAGGACGGGCTGATCAGCGTCTCGGTCGAGGATACCGACCCCGAGATGGCCAAACGCATGGCCGATGCCTACATCGAGGAGCTGCGCAAGCTCAGCACCTCGATGGCGCTGACCGAGGCCAGCCAGCGCCGGCTGTTCTTCGAGACCCAGCTCAAGGAAGCGCGCGATCATCTGATCGAGGCCGAGACCGCTCTGCGCAGCAGTGGCGTCAACGAATCGGTGCTGAAAACACAACCCGATGCCGCCGTCGGAGCGCTGGCGCAGCTCAAGGCCCAGATCACCGCCGCTGAAGTGCGGCTGACGGTGATGCGCGATCAATACGCTGCGAACAGCGCCGAACTCAAGGCGGCACAGACCGAACTGGCCTCGCTGCGGGCCCAGCTCAACCGCGCCGAACAGGCCGACGGCACCAAGCCACAGGGAGCGGGCAGCGACTATGTGCAGCGCTATCGCATGTTCAAGTACTACGAGATGCTGTTCGAGCTGCTGGCCAAGCAGTACGAGCTGGCCAAGTCGGACGAAGGCCGCGACGGCGCGGTGATTCAGGTGGTCGACAAGGCCGCACTACCGGAGTGGAAGTCCGCGCCCAAGCGCGGGCTGATTGCAGTGCTGGTCACGGCCCTATCGGCCTTGATTCTGTCGGTCTTCGTTCTGGCTCGCCAGGCCCTTCGCAACGCCATGGCCCGCGACCCGGCCCTGCGCGGCAAGCTGGCTCAGCTGGCCGCTGCGCTGCCGCTGCCACGCCGCCGCTGACGGATGCAATACCGCAAGGACATTCAGATCCTGCGGGGTCTGGCCGTGCTGTTGGTGGTGGGCTTCCACCTGGAAATTCCAGGGTTCAGAAGCGGCTTCCTGGGCGTCGACGCCTTCTTCGTCATCAGCGGCTTTCTGATGGCTGGACTCTACAACCCGCAACGCATCGGTGACTTTTTCACCCGACGGGCGCGGCGTCTGCTGCCGGCCTATTTCGCGACGGTGCTGCTCACGCTCGCCGCCAGCGCCGTCCTGACTCGGGGTAGCGAGTTCGATCAAGTCCGAACTCAATCGCTCTTTGCTGCCCTGGCTGCATCGAACCTCGGCTTCTGGCTGGAGAACTCCTACTTCGACAAGGCGTCCTTCAAGCCGTTATTGCATCTGTGGTCGCTCGGTGTCGAGTTGCAGTTTTATCTGCTGATCCCCCTGCTGTACCGCTTCGTTCATCGACGTCCTGGGCGCTTCGCCCTGCTGATCGTAGCCTCGCTGACAGGCTGTGCCGTCATGGTGGCTCTGTCGACCAAGACAGCGTTTTTCTGGATGCCATTGCGGCTATGGGAATTCCTGCTGGGCTACGGGGCGTTCCAGGTCGGCCAGTCGCTGCCGATCTGGCTCGGCTCGCGGCCAAGGCTGCAATCAGGGCTGCGAGCGGTGGCCTTGACAGCCTGGCTGATCGTTCCTTGGCTGCCGGTCGACGGACAGGCGGTTCAGGTACTGTCCGGTCACCCCGGTCTGGCGGCGCTGACGCTGTGTCTGGCTACAGCCCTGATCCTGGTGCTCGGCCTGCCCCAGGCGTTGGAAACCACCCAGCCCGGCACCGCGCTGGAGGTCATCGGCCGCTACTCCTACTCGATCTATCTGGCGCACTTTCCGGTCATCGTTTTGTTTCTGTACCGCCCTTTTGGCGGCACACGACTCAAGGTCGACACCCCTCTGCAGAGCCTGATACTGGTCGGGCTGATCGCCGTCGCTAGTCTGGTCCTTCACCACGGCATCGAGAACCGCTGGCGCTCAGCCTCCAGTCGGCCCTGGCGCCAGGGGCTGATCGCCTGGGGGCTTCTCGCTCTGCTGCTGCCCGGCACCGAGCAGATCCAACACCGTTTGACTCCCGAGGCCGAACGTCGCATCGATGCGGCCTGGACCGACCGGGCGCCGTACCGCTGCGGCAAGCTCGCCCGCATCACCGCTCCCACAGCTAGATCCTGCGACCTCACCCCTGAGGTGGATCGACAAGCGCCGGTGGTCTACCTGGTCGGCAATAGCCACGCCGACTCCATCAAGACCACTCTGGCCGAGGTAGCCCGCAGCCAGAACGTGGATCTGCGCTTTCTGGTCGAAAACACCCCGCTGATGGCAGGCGGTATGTCGCCGGAAGGCGTGATCGCCGAGGCCCGAGCCCATCAGGCCACGGCGATTCTGCTGCACTTCTCGGCGGGTTACCCATCCGCGACTGTGATCGAGCGCCTGGCCGCGCTGGGTGCACAGGCTGGCATGGCTGTAGCGTTTCTGATGCCGGTGCCGACCTGGGAACGTCATGTTCCGGAGGCCTTGCTGGATCAATTGCTGCACGCCACCCCACTGCCCCAACAAACCGCAATCGACTACGCCCGCAAGCAGGCCGCCTTGGTAACCGACCTGCAGCGCATCGGGGCACGCTACCCCCTCAAGGTTTTCGACACCGCTGATCTGCTGTGTCCCCATGACCTTTGCCGCGTGGCTGACGACGCGGGCTACCCGCTTTACTTCGACACCGGGCATCTGACCCTGACCGGGGCCGCATGGCTGCGGCCGCGTCTGGACCAGATCCTGACTCAGTGGCGCGCCGACAAGGCGTTCAGCCGCTCCAGATAACGCCCGATCACCTGCTCCTCGGCGAACTCGGTGCGCATTTTGTGCGCCGAGGCCTGACCCAGTGCGGAGAGTTCGGCGTGCGGCAGCGCCAGCAGACGTCCGATCGCCTCGGCCAGCGCCTGCGGGTCGCGCACCGCGCAGAGCAGCCCGTTGACGCCGTGCTCGACCGGGTCGCGACAGCCCGGCACGTCGGTGGCGACCAGCGGGCGGCCGGTGGCGCCGGCCTCCAGCAGGGTGCGCGGCACCCCTTCGCGGTAGGACGGCAGCACCACCAGATGGGCATCGAGCAGCCAGGGGCGCACGTCCTGCTGATAGCCGGCCAGCTCGACCACCCCTTCAACCGCCCAGGCGGCGCGCTCGTCTGGCGTGATCGCACTCGGGTTGTCGGCGGCCGGGTCGCCCAGCAGGCTAAAGCGCGGCAGCGGCTGCCCGGCCTGCAGCGCCTGCTGCCGCAACAAACGGGCGGCGGTGACGAACTCGCGCACCCCCTTGTCGCCCAGCAGCCGCGCCACCATCAGTACCCGTCGCCCAAGACCCGGCTCGTCGGGCGGCAGCGGCGCCGGGGTGAAGCGCCGCAGATCAACGCCTGAGCCGGCGATGCGCTCGCAGCGCTCGGCTTCGATCAGCCGGCGATGCAAAAACAACTGCCGGTCGTCCTCGTTCTGAAAGAACACCCAGTCGATGCGGCCAAAGGTCAGGCGGTACAGCGCCTGCACCACGGTGGTGAGCCAGTTGCCGGCCAGAAAGGAGCTGCCCAGCCCCGAGACATTGGCGATCTGCCGGCAGCCGCCCAGCCCGGTGCGTGCCAGCGCGGCGTAGAGATTGCCCTTGGGCGTGTAGGACAGCACCCAGTCGACCTGCTGCCGACGCAGATGCCGGCGCAAGGCCAGCACGGCCGCCAGCTCGTGCAGCGGGTTCGTGCCCCGCCCGGACAGCGGCCAGGGGCAGCAGGCAAAACCGGCCGACTCGATGCGGGCGACGTCCTCGCCCGGCGGCGCGATGGCGATCACTTTGTGGCCTGCGTCGCGCAGCGCAGCCATCAGATTGAGGCGGAAGTTGGCGACGTACCAGGCCGTGTTGGCGACGATGGCGATCTTCATCGGTCAGCGCGCCTGACTCAGCTCAGCGGGGCAAAGCCGTCGCGGCGCTGCTCGTCCAGCCAGGCCTGAAACATCAACACATCCCACAGCTGCGCCTGCCAGTCGCGCCGGCCATGAACGTGGTCGTCCCATTTGCGACTGACCCGGGCAGCGTCGAAGAAGCCTTCGCGGCGCAGCCTGCGCTCGTCGAGCAGCTCGGCCGCCCAGTCCTTGAGCGGTGCGCGCAGCCAGCCCTTGAGCGGAATCGCAAAGCCCATCTTGGGGCGGTCGATCAGCGTGCGGGGCACATGTCGGTAGAGCACCTGCCTCAGCGGCCATTTGGTCACCCCCCCATTCAACTTAAACCTCAACGGCAGCGTGGCTGCAAATTCAACCACTCGGTGATCCAGCATCGGCACACGGGACTCCAGCGAGACCCCCATCGCAGCCCGGTCGACCTTGGTCAGGATGTCGCCAGGTAGATAGCTGAGCTGATCGAGCACCATCATGCGTTCAACATCATTCAGATACGGCATCAGCTGAGCGGGGTCCTCCCACAGCAGTGTGCGAGGCTCATTGGAGCCCAGCACAACATTGGCGGGCTCGTTCCAGTGACTCACAAGCCCCCGGTAGAGCTCACTGAAGTGCATGCTACCCAGCAAACCAGCTGCCTTGTAGATCTTGTCCCCCAGGTTCGGATGTCGACGATTGGCGGGCAGGCCAAACTCCACCCAATCGATCAGTCGAGTCCACTGATCTGACGTCAGCACCCGCAGTGATCTTGAGGCCATGTGGCGTAATAACGCTGGAGTTGTCGAAATCCGCCGCCAATGTTTTTGGGTCAATCGATAGCGCTCATAACCGCCAAATAGCTCGTCTCCCCCATCCCCCGACAGCGACACCGTCACATGCTGACGGGCCAGTTGCGAGACCAGAAAGGTCGGAATCTGCGAGGAATCGGAAAACGGCTCGTCGTACAGCCGGGGCAGTTCGGGAATCACCGCCAGCGCCTGAGCCGGCTCGATGTACAGCTCGGTATGTTCAGTGCCCAGGTGCTGAGCCACCGCCTTGGCATGCTCCGCCTCGTTGTAGCCCGGCTCATGAAAGCCGATGGTGAAGGTTTTGACCGGACGCCCTGACTGCGACTGCATCAGCGCCACGATGGCTGAGGAGTCGATGCCCCCCGACAGGAAGGCCCCCAGGGGCACATCGGCCACCATCTGCTGGCCGACAGCCTCTTTGAGCAACCGCTCCAGGTGATCCACCGCCTCGTTGTCACTGCCCGAGAATGGTTGGGCATGGCCCTTCAAGGCCACTTCAAGGGCCGACCAATAAGAGCAGATCTGTGGTTCGGCTTGTCTCTGTGACACCTGCAACCAGCAGCCTGGCTCCAGCTTTTGAATACCCTGGTAGATCGCATGTGGCGCACCGATGTAGTTGTGGCGCAGGAGCAGCGTCAGCGCATCCCGATTCACCACGGGCGTGAACGCCGGATGGGCTCTCAGCGCCCTGAGTTCCGACCCAAACAGGAAGGTGCGCGCCTGGCCCCCTTGACCGCCCTGCCAACCCCAATAGAGCGGCTTCTCGCCCATGCGATCGCGCGCCAGGCTCAAGACCCGCTCCTGACGGTCCCAAAGCGCGATGGCGAACATGCCCACAGCGCGCTTCAGGGTCGCCTCAAAACCCCACGCTTCGAAACCCGCCAGCAAGGTCTCGGTGTCCGAGTGACCACGCCACATCTGAGCCAACCCAAGCTGCTCAAGTTCGGTACGCAACTGGATGTGGTTGTAGATCTCGCCGTTGAATGCGATCACGTACCGACCACTTGCCGAGTGCATCGGCTGTTGCCCGGCCTCGCTCAGATCAACGATGGCAAGGCGCCGATGACCCAAGCCGATTCCGGCATCCCGGTCAGCCCACACGCCGGCACTGTCTGGGCCGCGATGCCGCAAGGCCTGGGCCATACGCCCCAGTAATGGCTCGGCCTCCTGGTGCGAGCCGATATCCCCCAGGGACAAAAAACCTGTCAGGCCGCACATCGATTCGGTCCTTCAATCATGTTCAGAAATCACTGGCCCCGAGGGTAATTCGATCAAAACCGGCCCCGACGGCCCCCGCTGCCGCGCCCCATGTAGACACGAAGAAAGGCATGCTCCGCTGCTCGTTCAGCGGCATCAGTCGTCGTGTGGTCATGCCCTCGGAAACCGGCTTTGGCAGCATCACGAGTCGCGGCAAATAGCCCGTTATGGACTGAACTGCTTCAGGGGTGGTCCAGTCCACGATCAGCCGGACTCCAAACCGAAAGGATCGGTCCACCAGCATATGCGGGGTCCATGCCTTCTTGCGGGCAAGAACACGTACGACGTACTGCCGATGGGGCGGATCAAAGTAGCGCCAGCGCAAATAGTCTGGATCAGGGTCGATACGCCAAGTCGACCCGAGGTTGTGACGGCACAGCGCGGCCAGTTCCCCCAGTTGGCCAACAGCAACCTGTTCCCAGCGATCGGAACCGACCGCGAGGCGGGGTAGCACGGCATGCGGTCTCAGGGGGGGACAAAACGCCATCTTCTGGCGTTTCCAACCGGGCAAGGCTACCGCGTTGGGATGCCCCATCAGCCACTCACCAGCCTCTGCCATGTGTTCTCGGGTGGCTTTGATCAAATGAATGAAGATATTGCGGCCCCGATAAGCTGGGTCAACCACGACGTTGACGGCATAGCGGACTAATTGCGATGCAACTCCACATCGCAGCCAGACCGGCACCAACGCCATCATCCCGACCCACTTCTCACCCACAGTCGCGACAGCCATCAAGGCTGCTCCCGCCGGATTACGCAGATAAAGCCATTCAAGGTAGCGCGCATCCAGGCACGGATGCTCAGGGGAAAAATAAGTCCGTCCCAGTGCGAGAGCCTGTGCCATGTCTTTGGCTTCGAACGATTTGAGTGAAATATCGATCGACTCCTGGGTCATGATTGAACCCCAAACACTTCGTCGAATTTAGCCACCATCGCAGCCACAGAAAACCGATCTCGAACTATTTTCATAGACTGCGCGGAAATATCCATGATTTCTTCGACCGACAAATCAAGCGCCGCGTCAATCGCTACCGCTAGGGATTCAGCATCTCCCGGTTGAGCAAGAAATTTTTCGCTCAATCCAACCTCACCCACAGCACCCACCTTGGTTGCCACCACCACCAAACCGGCAGCCATCGCTTCGATCACCGCATTCGGAAAGGATTCGCTGATCGATGGCATCACAAATAAATCCGCCGCAGCAAGCAGATCCGGAATATCCGATCGTTTGTCCAGCAGCAGTAGATCGGCTTCATCAAAGACCGAACGAGCCAGATCAACAAAGGGCTCGTTGCTCGCGTTAATGCCATGGCCTATGCCCATAAAGCATACGCGGCGCTGCCGCTTGAATTCCGACAGCTTGCGTGAATGGGCTAGCGCCTCAAAAAGATAGGCATGCCCTTTTTCTGGCACAAAACGCCCGACTGTGCAGATCACCCAATCATCGGCAGACAACCCCAAATGACGTCGAACATCATCACGTCGCGAGCGCCCATCGGCATAGAGTTGGGAATCCAGGCCATTCGGATTCACGATCCATCCGCCTTGGCGAAAACCGATGGATTGATGCGCCGCGACGGCAGCAGCCGAGTTAGAGACGATTGGGGCTTTGACCCACCGTGACATACGTGCAAGCCACCTGATCAATCGCTCTCGGCCTGAGTCTGTTGCGGCATACGGCAAACTGCGGATGTGCCAAATCACCTTGATGGGCTGTCGAACCACATGACGTGCAAGTTCTGCCAAAAAAATCGGGTGATAGAGCCATGCTGACATCACGGTGGGCCGCCAGCCACGCATGAGGCTCCAGCAAGTCTTGAGTGCCTTGACCCGATAACCGGGCTGATGCAAATGCAGTTCGGTGATACCAAAACCCAAGGTCCGAATCTGGGCACCGATGGTACTTCCTTCGCCAGCAGACTTCATGACCAAGATATGGTGCTGTTCTTTGTCGTCGATATGAGCCGCCAAATAACGCAGCAAGGTGTTTTCCGTTCCACCAAAACCATTCAAATCAGCAATCAGATGCAGGATTTTCACTGGCTGCTGCATGCGGCTTCACTCATCGTCAACGACCGCATCCCAAAGGTTTCCCTTAGCACCTCAAAGTGATCCAAAATTAAATCAAGAACACGCATATTTACCTCGGTATCGGCCCCAAAATTGTGCGGATGCCACCAAAGGTGGTAGTTCAACCCTTGCTTGGCACACTGCGTCATGGATTGCTTGATGCGATCCAGTCTCAGAGGCTCTAACGCGCGTAGTTTCTGACTGTGAGGACGCAAAAAACGGCTGGCGCGCACATCGACCAACCGAGAGGCTTGGGTTTCACTCACACGCGGCGCACCGTTGTGCCCAGAAAGATTCAGATAGGCATCGGTTAAACGGCCGAGCCGCTTGACATGACTTTCTTCAGCTTCACGCTGAGTGAGGTAAAAAGGATGTTCCAAATTACCCCGATAAGCACGCAACCCCACCGAATCGACCACAGCCAAAGCTTCATCGTCATACTGATTACGCGGAAACACCAAGCTCGTAGCCTTGATATCAAGACGTTCAAAAGCCGATTGAGCCGCCAACAAATCTTCACGCAACGACACAGCTGAGGTACCCGGTTCAAGCCAGTAGTAATGCGAAAAGGTATGACTACCTATTTCCATGCCCGGAGTATCTTGGATAAGTCGAATCAGATTCAATCCATAGTGATACGGATCTTCATCTTCATCATCGCCTATATGACTCAACACTCTATAAGGATCCAAGTTCGGATCTTGATACATAGGACGAATCGTAGGTAAGGCAGCAAGCAAATCCCTCTTGTTTGAAAAAGCCAGCATGCCCACGGTTGCGAAAGTCGCGTGAACCCGATGACGCTCAAAGCTAGCCAACATGGCGGGGATGGCTTGTCTGACGCCATCGAGATTGCGTTTGTAGCTCGCCACACTGCGTTGATCTCGCACCCCCCAATGGAGTTCAAAATCGAGTGAAATGACCAAGGATCCTTGCGTCATACCTGCGCCACTCATCGCCCGACACCCACCGATCTGAAAATATCGTCCCAAATCATCAACACGGTTTCCAACCGATAGCGTTCATGCACAGAAGTACGAGCCTGCCAACCCAAGGTCTGGCGCAAATCGGCATCCCCCATGAGCCGACTCAACGCTTGCGTAAGCGCATTTAAATCACCCACGGGCACCAGCAAGGCATCTTGACCATATCGGCTGATTTCGCTCGGACCGCTGCGGCAGTCGGTGGTCACGCACGGCAGCCCCAAGCCCATGGCTTCGAGCAATGCATTCGGAAAACCTTCTACCTCGGAAGCCAACACGAAAGCATCTGCGGCCTGCATCACTGTCCATGGATCCGTGGTTGCACCAAGCAATTGAATACCTTCACGAATCTTCACCGGATAGGATGCGATCTGGTTCGCTAAACTCGATGCCATGGGGCCATCTCCGTAGATGCGCAAAACCCAATCGGAATATTTTGGTGCCAGCGCAGCAAAAGCCGAGACCACCAAATCCACTCTTTTTCCCGAAGCAAGCCGACCAAGGCTGAGCAACACGCGCGGACCGCCTGTTTTTAACGACGCAACGGGCCATGACACCAAAGTCTGTGGAAGGGGATTTGGGACGACCGCCACACGCTTGAGACCTCCATAAAGTTCACCGATACGCTCAGCAACGGCCTGGGTCTGCACAGCAACGCAATCAGCAAATCTGTACATAAACTGGCAGGCACGACGCCATATCCATGGTATTGCTCTCGCTGTGGGATCAGATCGTTCGCTGACTACGCAGGGAATCCCTGTGAATGCGGTTGCAATAATTGCAGCTATATTCACATTCGGCAAAAAGGAAACAACTACATCTGGCTGCTGATCTCTAATCATCTTGCGCAGCGCCATCAATCTACGCACGTAATGTTTATTAATACCTAAAGCGGGACCAACCTCATCTGACAAATAGCGCAACTTTACCCGTTCATCTAAAACATAGAACGGTTTACCGCCGCCTGAAAAAGTTGGCACCAAAATAACGTCATCACCACGCTCAACCCAAGCACGGCACAACGTCACCGCCACCCGCTCGGCGCCACCAGAGCCCAAGGAACTGACAAGGAATATAATTCGCACGGCTGAATTTTACAAATTAATTTTTCAGTGACAGGGCCAAGTTAAAGTTAAAATAATCAATCAACTTAACCACCACCAAATAACCCAACATCGCCAATATAAACTGCACCTGAACTTCAAGCCACCCATGCAAAACATACAAAAAAGTGGCAACATGCAACACCGGGACCATTGAGTATGCTCGAAGATAATTTTTGGCAATTTTATAAGGAACAATCAACAAAAATAAAACAACCAAAATATATAATGGCCACTCGTACCACCCAATCAAAAACAACCAACCAGAAACACCCACGTGCGTAAACCACGAGTATTCATCCCCATAATAAATGCCATCACCTCGATCCAATAAGTACTCCTTCGTAATATATTTTTGCAACGGATCACCCTTTAAGCCCACAACATTGGTCAAAAATGTATTAAACATATACCAAGGAAGAACAGCCTTATCAGAAACACTACTCTCAATAGAAGACGCCTCCTGAGCAATTAGGATAACATTAGAAACATGCTGCAGCCTATTAAATAGCCGAAAATAAGACTCAACATACCCATAATCACCTTCCCCGCCACGAAAACTCTCTTTTAGGCCGTTAATCCAAGGATAAGCAACCATCACCAACAAAAATATCACACTTAATTTTGCATATGGTATTTTGTATTTATTTTTTCTCAAAAAACAATAAACCTCAACAAAAACCAAAACCATCCACACTGAACTCCACCCACGAAACACGTTACTAATAACATACAAACCAAGATTGGCCCAAGGCAGACGAGCACCTCGAACATGCCCGTAATAAATCATAAACACAAAATCAGCCTTCACATAGCTAACAATTAAAGCAAATCCATTAACGTGAACATCCTTGGCGCCAACTCGCCCAAAATCATAATAAAGCGCAACAAAAAAAGTCAAAACTTGCAACAGAAATACAAAGACACCCACCAAATATGGGACACGGCACGACTTATTGATGTCAAACCAATTGGCACATCTGTAGGTTATAAATAACACAGCCAAAAAAGTGACAACGAAGACACAAAAAACCAACATCATCCCCACCCAATCCAGGGCCACAACAACAGGAATCGTATCAACAAGAATCACTCCAAGATACAAAAAAACAAAGAACGCCAAGGCATTTGGAACGCCATAAATAAGGGCAGGAAGCAGCAAATAGCGCAAATTCATATAGCACCAGCAATTTTCTTTTTAGGAAAAACTCGAGCCGGAACACCAACAGCAACCATATCACTCGGAACATCCCGCAACACAACTGCATTCGCACCGACAATAGATCGGTCTCCAATCGTTACACCGCCAAGTATTTTTGCGCCCGTCGAAATAACACAATCATCGCCAATGATCGGCTGAGCATTCAATGCCACTTCAGTATCCTTATTACCCAAAGTCACACCATTGAATATCTTGCACCCGCGACCAATAACAACATCAGAACCAATAACAATATCATGCCCATGAACAAAAACCACATCCGGCGATATTTTTGCACGACAGGATATATCGCTAGAGTAAACTATTCTAATAATATACTCACACCACACTGACAAGAATAATCCAATTACCGGAACCTTCAAGGCAAGCTGACCAATACGCAAAATAAGGCGCATTTGTTTTGTATGATTAAATACAGCGTAGATCACGAAACCCCCTGATGCGAATTTGCAAGTGATACCGGCAGCAATCGACGTCGACTGTCAACAACAGCACGCAACGACAACCACGGCAAAAACATAATAAGACACCACGCACCAAACCAGAAACTACGCGAAAACTGACGAATATCCGACAAAACCATCCAAAATATTTTTGCAAATACCGCTCGGCGATCAACAACAGACGCCTCACCAAAGTACGCCAACCACCTATATATGCGAACCCTCATTCTCCAGCGCCCTCTGCTAATACCTATTCCTTTTCTATAAACACCATAACAACCACCACCAAGAAAAGCAGCATAGCCGTCAAGACAGGCACCAAGATGCGCCACGTTTTCCGAAAAATCAATGGGCTCAATATCAATAATTGGCGCGCCACGCACCCAAGCCCGATACATCTTCGAACTATGCAATCCAGCAGTTATGTTGGCAACAACATCTTCGGCACACAACCTCAATGGAACCAGATTTATCTCATCAAAATACTGAGGGTAATAGCTATTTGACGACTCATCCAGAATCATCATCTGATGCCAAACTATCTGACACTGCGGATTCGCATCAAGATACCTACTCTGAGCAAGCAATTTCCCCGGCAACACATAATCATCACCATCCACATGCGCAATATATTCACCCACAGCTTGCTCATGAACAAAAACAAAGTTTTTGTATGCCCCCAGATTCTTTTCGTGAAAAATAGGCTTAATGATATTTGGATAATTTTTCGAAAAGTCACGAACAATATCCGATGTCCCATCCGTCGAACAATCATCACTTACGATAACCTCAAAAGGGAAATCAGTTTCTTGATCGACCAAACTTTGCAGGCATTGGGCGATGTATTTTTCTTGGTTATAAGTCACCACGCACACGGAAACCTTGGGACGCGGGTTTTCTGGGGATGAGGGTGTCGTGGGGGGCATGGGAAAGCATTCAAAGGGCTTGGGCCAGCCATTTTTGGCGGATGAAGCCTCGGTATGAGGTGGAACTGAGGGCCGCCAAGGTCATCACGACCATGCCGATGAGCAGCAAAAGCGCTACCAGCCCGAGGCGGGATGCAGGAGGGATCAGGAAGACCATGGCCGATAGAGCGGCAACCGCCGTGATCACGGCCACAGGGCCAACATCCTGAAATATCCACTTCCCATGCAACCCCGGCGCAAAGCGTCGGTGAACCAAGGGCACCCAGAAGAGGAAATAGGCGGCGTTGGCGCTCAGCCAAGCCCAACCGGCGCCGGTTGAACCAAAGTTCAGGGTGGCCCAAATCACGGCGGGGATCAGCACCACCACGAAGAGCACATTGCCCAGCAGGTGCAAACGCACATCGCCCTTGGCGAACTGAAGGTAATAGGGAAAGGCCCCCAGCGCCAAGATGCCGTTGCCCAGTGCGTAAAGACGCAGGATGGGTGCGGCGTGCGCGGCGGTGGTGACGTTGCCGGTCCAAGCCCAAAGCAGCGGCTCGGCAAAACAAGCCAGCATCAGAGCCACCGGCAACGCAATCACCGCCACCCACTGTGTGGCCTTGCGGTAAAGATCGATCAAACCTTGCTCGTCGTGCTGCGCTTGCAGCCGACTCAGACGCGGCAAAAGCGCGGTGCTGATCGGGCCGCTGACGATCGACACCCCGCCGGCCACCAACACCGCCAAGGTGAAATAGGCGTACTCACCCAAGGGCAAGAGTTTGGAGAGCACCAGCTTGTCGGTCTGCGTCACAAACACCCACACCGCACTGGTGAAAGCGATGCTGAGCGAAAACTTGAGCACGCCGCGCAAAGTGCCCCATGCCCAACGCACCCGCATCCCAGCCATCTCTGCTGGCAGGGCCGGCATCAAGCGGTAGGTTTTGACGGCCAGCAGCGCCGTTTCAACACAGGCCACCACGAGCTGATAACCAAAGAAATGCGCTGGCGTGGTGCCCCACAGATAAAAGACGGGCAACACCAACACAAAGCGCGCGGTGGCCATGGCGGCGTTCAACTGACCCAGCCAAACCTGCTGCTCAAAGCCCCCAATCGCGCCGCGATACAAACCGGCCACCCAACGCAGCCCGATGATCGCCGCCATCAACTCAATCGCCAGCCGCACCTGATCCAGCGGCAAATGCTCCACCTTGAGCCACCGCGCTGCGATGGCGTCGGCCCCCACCATCAGCGCCAGCGCCCCGAGCAAACCCACAGCGTAGAAAACACCCTCCAGCGCGCGCAACAACTGCCGTAACTGCAAGGCATCCATCGCCCCCCCCGCAAAGCGCGCCGTTTCACGCGACATCG
>DALYHR010000016.1:0-16854 GCA_031970775.1 Burkholderiaceae bacterium
AATTGCTGATCTTCCTGACACCGAAGGTCATCACAGATCGCAATGCGGCTGCGCGTTGATCGAGTTATCAAGATTTCAGAGCGAGAGCTGAGTTTTTTCGGATCGGGAGTGCATATGGGTTCGTTTAATACATTGATCCAGTCAATGCCGATATTGATGTTGCTGGCTGGTAGCTTGGCTGGCTGTTCTGGAGGGGACTCGGGTACGGGGATGTACAACCAGTCGACCGGCACAGGCACAGGCACAGGCACAGGCACAGGAGGCACCACCACCACTGCCGCTGCTTCGATCGAATTAATGGCAAGTCTTAATTCGGTAGGAACGGGGGGTGAGAAGGTTACCCTTACGGCCATAGTTAAGGATAACGGGAATGTTGTGGTTGGCCAGGCCCCGGTTCAGTTTTCAACTAATACGGGGATCCTTACTGCGCCAGCAGTTGCTGATGCGAATGGGATGGCTGTTGCTCAGTTCACTGCTGGTAGTGACAAGAGTAATCGGACTGCAACTATCAACGTGACATCGGGCGCTGCTACAGGCACCTTGACTTTGCCAATTGTAGGGTCGAAGCTTGTTGTTTCTGGTTCTTCTACTTTGGCATTGAATGCGCAGACGCCGTTGACGGTCAAGGCTTTGGATTCTGCTGGTAATGTGATTCCGAATATTTCTGTGTCTATCAAGAGTCTTCTTGGTAATTCATTGGTGCCTAGTTCAGGAGTGACCGATTCGGCCGGAATGGTTTCCTTGAAGTACTCCGCGAATAAATCCGGGGTGGATACGGTAACATTTGATTGGGCTGGAAGTACCTCGAGCACAACGCAGGTGAAGGTCTCTAGTGATAGTTTTGTTTTTGTTCAGCCTTCTGCGTTGACTCAGATTGCAGTGGGTGGACTGGCATCGACTCCTATCCAAGTCCAGTTTCAGCAGAATAATCAACCTATTGCGAATCAAACTGTGAACTTTGCTGCTACGGGTGGAGTGCTTGATGCTGCCACGGCAATCACGAACACTCAGGGAATCGCAGTTAACGGGATTCGCTCAAATTTCTCGGGTCCTGTCACGGTTCAGGCGACTGTTGGTACGGCGCAGACAAGTTTACCCTTGGAGTTTATCGCGACACAGCCACGATCGATGACCGTTCAGGTTACTCCTGCATCAATTGGCCCGAATCCGAATGCAGCACAGGGGTTGAAGCCAAACTCAACCCAGATTGTTGCGAAGGTTCTGGATCCCAATGGAAATCCTGTTCCTGGGGTGACGGTTAACTTTAGTCGTAAGGCTGACCCTAGTAATGGCGATATCTCTGCTGCATCGACCACGACCGATATAAATGGGCAAGCGTTGGTGCAGTATTTTTCGGGGCCGAATTCGACGCAAAATAATGGTGTCCAGTTGCATGCTGAGGTGGCAGGGCTTCCGTCTGTGTTTGGCGACGCGAGTATGACCGTAAGTCAGAAGGCTCTGTTTATTTCTCTGGGTACTGGTAATACGATTTCAAATGTTGATCCGCAAACCTATCGAAAGGACTGGACCGTTATCGTATTGGACGGTACGGGAGCTCCGGTGGCTAATCAGCAGTTGACGGTCAAGGTTCTTCCGAATTCATACAGGAAGGGCTCGATGACCTGGGGTACAAATGCTAATCGGTGGATGACCGTTCTGTGGGATCCTTCTGCGCCAACGCAAGTGCTTCCGATTGTTGGTCAGTCTATTGTTGGTGTCGCGGATGGCTTTTATTTGCCATGTGCGAATGAGGACCTGAACTTTAACGGTGTCCTTGATGTGGGTGAAGATGTGAATGCTAGTGGGCGAATCGAGCCCGGTGGAGTCATTGCAGTTGCATCAACAACGGCAGTGGGTGGAATATCGACAACCACGACGCTTACGACCGATGCTACTGGTAGAGCGACGATCGCGCTGATATATCCGGAAAGTTATGTTCCATGGGTTGAGGTGAAGCTCCAAGTATTGGCTCAGGTTGGCGGTACAGCAGGGGTTGCTGAAGCTGTATTTGTGGTCGAGGGGTTGTCGACGGATATGACGGATAAAACTGTCACGCCAGCAGGCCTAATTAGTCCGTTTGGTCAGGCGAACTCCTGCAGCGTTCCTCAGTAATGCTGGGTACCATCAGTTTGGTCGCCATGCCTGGCGCGGGCAAGTCGACTGCCGGGCGGCAATTGGCGGCCGCATTGGGTTACCGATTCGTGGATGCCGATGTCGAGATCGAACGACGCATCGGCATGACGATCAAGGCCTTCTTCGAGCAAGAGGGCGAGGCGGCGTTCCGGGACGTCGAGCAGCAAGTCATTGCGGATCTGGTCAGAAATCGGGCTCAGATCCTGGCAACCGGCGGTGGGGCGGTGCTTCGAGAAGCCAACCGGCGTGAACTCAAGCAGCACAGCACGGTCATCTACCTCCGGGCCACGCCCGAAGAGTTGTTCCGCCGGCTTCGTCACGACGAAACACGGCCGCTGCTTCAAGTGGCCGACCCGTTGCGTAAACTGCAGGAGTTGTATCGGGACCGTGATCCGCTGTACCGACAGGTTTCGCACTACATCATCGAGACGGGCAGGCCTTCGGTGGCGACCTTGGTCAACATGATCCTGATGCAATTGGAGTTGGCCGGAGTGGTCAGCCCGGACGCACAGCGCAATGTGCGAATGCCGCCGAGGCGACGCAGTGCCGAGGAAACCGCTTCCTGACGCGGAGCACGGAATTCAGGTCGAGGTGGCCGGCGCATACACTCCCGGCCATGACTACCGAAGCACAGACCCCTGAAACTCAGACGGTGCGAGTCGACCTCGGCGACCGTAGCTACGACATCCTAATCGGCTGCGGCTTGCTCGACGAGGAGGCCAGTTGGGCTGGACTGCCCAAGGCGACTGTCGCTGCCATCGTTACCAATACGACGGTTGGTCCGCTGTACGCACAGCGACTGCGTCAGCAACTGCTCAAGCGTTATGCCCGTGTCCTGGTCATCGAATTACCCGATGGAGAAAGCCATAAGGACTGGGCCAGTCTGAATCTGATCTTCGATCGGTTGCTGGCAGAGGCCTGTGACCGCAAGACAGTGCTGTTCGCCTTGGGGGGAGGAGTCGTCGGCGACATGACCGGCTTTGCTGCAGCCTGCTACATGCGTGGGGTGCCGTTCGTCCAGGTGGCGACCACCTTGTTGGCGCAGGTGGACTCCTCGGTCGGGGGCAAGACAGCGATTAATCACCCGCTGGGGAAGAACATGATCGGGGCGTTCTACCAGCCTCAGCGCGTGATCTGCGACCTGGATACGCTGGACACGCTGGCGCCGCGGGAATTCGCTGCCGGTCTGGCCGAGATCATCAAGTACGGCCCGATTGCGGATGCCTCGTTCCTGGTCTGGATCGAGAGTCATCTGACGCAGCTGGTGGCACGGGACAAGGGCGCCTTGGCCTACGCGGTCAAGCGTTCCTGTGAGATCAAGGCGGAAGTGGTCGGCTGCGATGAGAAGGAGAGCGGCCTGCGCGCCATTCTCAATTTCGGCCACACCTTTGGTCATGCGATCGAGGCCGGAATGGGCTATGGCGAATGGCTGCACGGTGAGGCCGTCGGCTGTGGCATGGTGATGGCCGCGGAGTTATCGGCTCGATTGGGGCTGGTTGATGCGGCTTTTGTCGAGCGACTTGAGCAACTGGTGCGTGGTGCGGGGTTGCCGGTGCATGGGCCGGATCTGGGGGACTCACGCTACCTGGAGTTGATGCAGGTCGACAAGAAGGCCGAGGCTGGATCGATCCGCTTCGTGCTGATCGAGCAGCGCAACGGACAGGTGGGTCAGGCGGTGGTTCGACCCGCTGCGGACGACCTGGTCACCCAGGCCATCCGTGCTCATCTGGTCTGAGTAATCGGCAAATCGATCAGGTGCCTGAGGCGGTGGGCAGAAACCCTTCCACCGTCAGGTAGCGCTCACCCGTGTCGTAGTTGAAACCGATCACCCGGCTGCCCGCCGGAAGGCGCGGCAGAAGTTGATCGATAGCCGCCAGTGTGGCGCCACTGGAAATGCCGACCAGCAGTCCCTCCTGACGCGCCGAGCGACGTGCCATGTCGCGGGCCGCTTCGGCATCCACCCGCAGCACATCGTCGAGCAGAGTAGTGTTGAGATTTTTCGGGATAAATCCGGCCCCGATGCCTTGAATCGGATGCGGCGCAGGCTTGCCGCCGCTGATGACGGGGGAGGCGGTAGGCTCGACGGCGTAGACCTTCAGCTGAGGCCAGGCCGCCTTGAGGACTTCAGCGCAGCCCGTCAGATGCCCGCCGGTGCCGACACCCGCGACCAGGATATCCAGGCCCTCCGGGAAATCTTCAAGAATTTCCCGTGCTGTGGACTGCCGGTGTGCCTCAATGTTGGCTTCGTTGTCGAACTGTTGCGGCATCCAGGCTCCCGGCGTGGACGCCAGAAGCTCCTGTGCCTTTTCAATGGCTCCGCGCATGCTTTTTTCGCGTGGAGTCAGCACGAAACGTGCGCCGTAGGCCACCATCAGGCGCCGCCGCTCAATGCTCATGCTGTCCGGCATGACCAGAACCAGGGTGTAACCCTTGACTGCGGCGACCATCGCCAGCCCGACCCCGGTGTTTCCTGAGGTCGGCTCGATGATGGTGCCGCCCGGCTTGAGCAGGCCTTTGCGCTCCGCATCTTCGATCATGGCCAGGGCGATGCGGTCCTTGATGGATCCGCCTGGATTGCTTCGCTCGGATTTGATCCAGACCTGATGCTGTGAGCCGAACAGCCGGTTGATCCGGACATGAGGCGTCCGGCCGATGGTCTGGAGAATGTTGTCGACTTTCATGTCATCCCCGGAAGGTCTTCGATCAAGTGCTTGTGTTTGTGCTTGTGCGGTCTGTTTGATGTGCTGCAGGAAAACAGCAGATTTAATTGCGTCACAATGCCACAGTTTTTTACGCCAGCTGAAGAAATCACTGGGGTGGCAACGAGGATTGTCAGTTTCGCGCCTGATCGGGCGTCGGATTGAACAGACACGAGGAAGGCCGCATGGCTCGATTGCGCAGGTTGGCCGTTGCTGGTTGGCCTCACCACGTCGTACAGCGCAGTCTGGACGCTCGCACGGTGTTCGCTGATGAGGTGGATCGACGCGAGATCCTGGCGGCCCTGCACGAAGGCGCTGCCTTGCTGAAGATCAGCATCCATGCCTATGTGTTGCTCGACAGCGAATGGCAACTGCTGGTCACCCCCCCGGTGCCTGAAGCCTTGGGGCGATTGATGCAGATCGTCGGGCGCCGCTACGGGGCCTCGCATAACCGCCGGCACGGACGAGTTGGTGCTCTCTGGGAAGGACGTTTCCGCGCCACCGTAGTGGATCGTGGGGCCGACACTCTGGAGTGCATCCGCTTCATCGAGCAAGCGCCGGTACGCACTGGTCTGGTGCCTATGCCCAAATTGTGGCGTTGGTCGAGTGCATGCGGGCATCTGGGTCAAGGTCGGGATCCGTTGCTGTCCGAGACGGACGCCTTTTGGACCTTGGGCAACACCCCGTTCGAGCGGGAACTGCGCTGGGCCATGATGCTGGAGGACAGCCTGCCTGAGGATCGGGTCGCGCTGCGCAGTCGAAGTGTCGAAACAGGCTGGCCCGTGGGGTCGGGTTCGTTTCTTGCTCAGATTTCCCGCCTGACCGATCGTCCTTTGACGCCACGACCTCGAGGACGCCCGGCATCCAAATCGACCGGGGATATGGATCACACTGAACTTTGAGTCTGTCCCTAATTTAAATCAGACCGAGCTGGTTTGGTATTAAATTGGAGTCTGTCCCCTTTTTATTTTTCTTGCTCGTGTTGCTGCATCGCAGTAATCTCGACCGATTTTTCGTTTTTCCGTCAGGAGTGCCATGACTCAGGCCGCCTCGGGGCTTTCGGCCCCGCAAGAATTTTCGCCCGCTACCCGTCAGGAAATCGAGGCTCTGGCCTCGGCGGGGTTGTACAACCCTGCAGGCGAACACGACGCCTGCGGTGTGGGCTTTGTTGCGCACATCAAGGGCCAGAAGGCTCACGGCATCGTCGAGCAGGGTCTGAAGATCCTCGAAAACCTCGACCATCGCGGTGCGGTCGGCGCGGATGCGCTGATGGGCGACGGGGCCGGCATCCTGATCCAGATCCCCGACGAGTTCTTCCGCGCCGAAATGGCCAAGCAGGGTGTCGAACTGCCGCCCCCCGGCGAGTACGGCGTCGGCATGATCTTCCTGCCCAAGGAGCACGCTTCGCGTCTGGCCTGTGAGCAGGAGATGGAGCGCGCGATCAAGGCCGAAGGCCAGGTGCTGCTGGGCTGGCGCGACGTGCCGGTTGACAAGGCCATGCCGATGTCGCCGACGGTGCGCAAAACCGAGCCGATCATCCGCCAGGTCTTCATCGGCCGTGGCGCTGATGTGATCGTGCCCGACGCGCTCGAGCGCAAGCTCTATGTCATCCGCAAGACCGCCTCGGCAGCGATCCAGGCGCTCAAGCTGACCCACAGCCGCGAGTACTACGTGCCCAGCATGTCGTGCCGCACCATCATCTACAAGGGTCTGCTGCTGGCCGATCAGGTCGGCAAGTACTTCCTCGACCTGCAAAACCCGGCCTGCGTCTCGGCACTGGCTCTGGTGCACCAGCGCTTCTCGACCAATACTTTCCCGGAATGGCCGCTGGCTCACCCCTATCGCATGGTCGCCCACAACGGTGAAATCAACACCGTCAAGGGCAACTTCAACTGGATGCGCGCCCGCGAAGGCGTGATGAAGTCGCCGGTGCTGGGCGATGACCTGAAAAAGCTCTACCCGATCAGCTTCGAAGGCCAGTCGGACACCGCCACCTTCGACAACGCGCTCGAACTGCTGACCATGTCGGGGTACTCGCTGGCTCACGCCGCGATGATGATGATCCCGGAAGCCTGGGAACAGCACGAGATGATGGACGAGCGTCGTCGTGCCTTCTACGAGTACCACGCTGCCATGATGGAGCCTTGGGACGGTCCGGCCGCCATGGTGTTCACCGATGGCAAGCAGATTGGCGCGACTCTGGACCGCAACGGCCTGCGTCCGGCTCGCTACATCGTCACCGACGATGATCTGGTGGTGATGGCCTCGGAATCGGGCGTGCTGCCGATTCCCGAAAACCGCATCGTCAAGAAGTGGCGTCTGCAGCCGGGCAAGATGTTCCTGATCGACTTCGAGCAGGGTCGCATCATTGACGACGAGGAACTGAAGAACCAGTACGCTTCGGCCAAGCCCTACCGTCAGTGGATCGAAAACGTCCGCGTCAAGCTCGACGACATCGACGCCGGGGCTGCCGTTCAGCCTGCCGCATTTGCTGACTCGCTGCTCGACCGCCAGCAAGCCTTCGGCTTCACCCAGGAAGACATCAAGTTCCTGCTGGCCCCGATGGCGGCCAACGGTGAAGAAGGCGTGGGCTCGATGGGCAACGACAGCCCGCTGGCCGTGCTGTCGGACAAGAACAAGCCGCTCTACAACTACTTCAAGCAGCTGTTCGCGCAGGTCACGAACCCGCCGATCGACCCGATCCGCGAAGCGATTGTGATGTCGCTCAACAGCTTCATCGGACCGAAGCCGAACCTGCTCGACATCAATGCGGTCAACCCGCCGATGCGTCTTGAAGTGTCGCAGCCGATCCTCGACTTCGAGGCGATGGCCAAGCTGCGCAACATCGAGGCCGCGACCGGCGGCAAGTTCAAGACCTACGAGCTGGACATCACCTATCCGCTGGCCTGGGGTCACGAAGGTGTCGAAGCCAAGCTGGCCTCGCTGTGTGCCGAAGCCGTCGACGCGATCAAGGGCGGTCGCAACATCCTGATCATCAGCGACCGTGCGATGAACCGCGCCAACGTGGCGATTCCCGCGCTGCTGGCGCTGTCGGCCATTCACCACCATCTGGTGCGTGAAGGTCTGCGCACCGCTGCCGGCCTGGTGGTCGAGACCGGTTCTGCCCGCGAAGTGCATCACTTCGCCGTGCTGGCGGGCTATGGCGCCGAAGCCGTCCACCCGTATCTGGCCATGGAAACGCTGGTCGAGATGCACAAGGATCTCTCCGGCAGTCTCTCGCCCGAAAAGGCGATCTACAACTACGTCAAGGCGATCGGCAAGGGTCTCTCGAAGATCATGTCGAAGATGGGCATCAGCACGTACATGTCGTACTGCGGCGCCCAGATCTTCGAAGCCATCGGCCTGAAGAAGGACTTCATCGCCAAGTACTTCCGCGGCACCCCGACCCAGGTCGAGGGCATCGGCGTGTTTGAGGTGGCCGAGGAGTCGATCCGCAATCACCGCGCCGCCTACGGTGATGATCCGGTGCTGGCCACCATGCTCGACGCCGGCGGCGAATACGCCTGGCGTGCCCGCGGTGAAGAGCATATGTGGACGCCGGACGCGATTGCCAAGCTGCAGCACAGCACGCGCTCGGGCAAGTTCGACACCTATAAGGAATACGCCCAGATCATCAACGACCAGAACAAGCGCCATCTGACGCTGCGCGGTCTGTTCGAGTTCAAGGTCGATCCGGCCAAGGCCATTCCGCTGGATCAGGTTGAACCGGCTGCCGAGATCGTCAAGCGTTTCGCCACCGGCGCGATGTCGCTGGGCTCGATTTCCACCGAAGCCCACTCGACCCTGGCGCTGGCGATGAACCGCATTGGCGGCAAGTCCAACACCGGCGAAGGCGGCGAGGATCCGGCGCGTTATCGCAACGAGCTCAAGGGCATTCCCATCAATGCCGGCACCAAGGTGTCCGACGTGATCGGCGCCAAGCAGATCGAAGCCGACTACACCATGCAGGACGGTGACAGCCTGCGCTCGAAGATCAAGCAGGTCGCCTCGGGTCGTTTCGGCGTGACCGCCGAATACCTTGCTTCGGCTGACCAGATCCAGATCAAGATGGCCCAGGGTGCCAAGCCGGGCGAAGGCGGTCAGCTGCCGGGCGGCAAGGTCTCCGAGTACATCGGTCGTCTGCGTCACTCGGTGCCGGGCGTGGGTCTGATCTCGCCGCCGCCGCACCACGACATCTACTCGATCGAGGATCTGGCTCAGCTGATCCACGATCTGAAGAACGTCAACCCGAAGTCGGACATCTCGGTGAAGCTGGTGTCGGAAGTCGGTGTGGGTACGGTGGCTGCAGGCGTGGCCAAGTGCAAGGCCGATCACATCGTGATCGCCGGCCATGACGGTGGCACTGGCGCATCGCCGCTGTCGTCGATCAAGCACTGCGGCACGCCCTGGGAACTCGGCCTGGCCGAAACCCAGCAGACCCTGGTGCTCAACCGCCTGCGCGGCCGTGTGCGTGTGCAGGCCGACGGTCAGATGAAGACCGGTCGCGACGTGGTGATCGCCGCACTGCTCGGCGCTGATGAGATGGGCTTTGCCACCGCACCGCTGGTGGTCGAGGGCTGCATCATGATGCGCAAGTGCCACCTCAACACCTGCCCGGTCGGTGTGGCCACGCAGGATCCGGTGCTGCGCCAGAAGTTCACCGGCAAGCCCGAGCATGTCGTCAACTACTTCTTCTTCGTCGCCGAGGAAGCCCGTAGCCTGATGGCGCAGCTGGGCATCCGCACCTTCGACGAACTGGTTGGTCGTGCTGACCTGCTCGACACCAAGAAGGCAATCGCTCACTGGAAGGCCCGTGGTCTGGACTTCGGCAAGGTGTTCCACCAGCCGGCCGTGCCGGCCGATGTGCCGCGCCTGCATGTCTCCACTCAGGATCACGGCCTGGAAAAGGCCCTGGATCACAAGCTCATCGAGAAGGCCAAGGCCGCGATCGTCAAGGGCGAGAAGGTCCAGTTCATGGAAGACGTGCGCAACGTCAACCGCTCGGTTGGCGCGATGCTGTCGGGCGAGCTGGTCAACCACCATCCGGACGGTCTGCCTGACGAGTCGATCTTTGTGCAGATGGAAGGCACCGGCGGCCAGAGCTTCGGCGCCTTCCTGGCCAGCGGCATCACCTTCTATCTGATCGGCGAAGCCAACGACTACACCGGCAAGGGTCTGTCGGGCGGCCGCATTGCGGTGCGTCCTTCGATCGACTTCCGCGGCGATGCCTCGAAGAACATCATCGTTGGCAATACCGTGCTGTTCGGCGCGACCAGCGGTGAAGCCTTCTTCCGCGGCGTGGCCGGCGAGCGTTTCGCCGTGCGTCTGTCGGGTGCGACGGCGGTGGTTGAAGGCACTGGCGACCACGGTTGCGAGTACATGACCGGCGGCACCGTGGTGGTGTTGGGCAAGACGGGCCGCAACTTCGCCGCTGGCATGTCGGGTGGCATCGCCTACGTCTATGACGAAGATGGCAGCTTCTCCACTCGCTGCAACACCGCTCAGGTCTCCCTGGGGCCGGTGCTGACCGCGGCCGAGCAGGAAAAGACGACCGACCGCGCCATCTGGCACAAGGGTCAGGCCGACGAAGCGCTGCTCAAGAAGCTGATCGAGGATCACCACCGCTGGACCGGCTCGCTGCAAGCCCGTGCGATCCTGGATCAGTGGGCCGAAGCTCGCCAGAAGTTCGTCAAGGTCTTCCCGAACGAGTACAAGCGCGCGCTCGGCGAGATCAACGCCGCAGCTCAGGTGGCTACGGCTGTTGCCAAGGCCAAGGACGCCCCGGCCAAGGCTGCTGCCAAGTAAATAAGGCAAATAAGGCATGCCGCGGAGGGTGCGGCCTCGAAGGTGCACCCTCCGTCACTGAAGATTGCAAGGACTCATCATGGGCAAGGTCACAGGTTTTCTGGAATTCGAACGCATCGAGGAGGGCTACGCCCCGGTCGAGCAACGCCTGAAGAACTACAAGGAATTCGTCATCGGTCTGTCGCCGGATCAGGCCAAGGTGCAGGGTGCACGCTGCATGGACTGCGGCACGCCGTTCTGCAACAACGGCTGCCCGGTCAACAACATCATTCCGGACTTCAACGATCTGGTGTATCACCAGGACTGGCAAAACGCGATCACGGTGCTGCACAGCACCAACAACTTCCCCGAGTTCACCGGGCGCATTTGTCCGGCCCCGTGTGAAGCGGCCTGTGTCATCAACGTCAATGGCGACGCGGTGGGCATCAAGTCCATCGAGCACGCCATCATCGACAAGGCCTGGGAGCAAGGCTGGGTGGTGCCGCAGCCGGCTGCCGTCAAGACCGGCAAGAAGGTGGCTGTGGTCGGTGCCGGCCCGGCTGGTCTGGCCGCGGCGCAGCAACTGGCCCGCGTCGGTCACGACGTGACCGTGTTCGAAAAGAACGACAAGGTCGGTGGCCTGCTGCGCTACGGCATCCCCGACTTCAAGCTCGACAAGGGTCACATCGACCGCCGCATCAAGCAGCTCGAAGCCGAAGGCGTGGTCTTCCGCACCAACGTGCTGGTCGGTGAAATGCCCAAGGGCTCCAAGGTCACCAACTGGGCCAAGGAGACGGTCAGCGCTGATCAACTCAAGGCCGAATTCGATGCGATCCTGTTGACCGGTGGCTCAGAGCAGTCGCGCGATCTGCCGATCCCGGGCCGCGATCTGGCCGGTATCCATTTCGCGATGGAACTGCTGCCGCAGCAGAACAAGGTCAACCACGGCGGCAAGGTCAAGGATCCGATCCGCGCTGACGGCAAGCACGTCATCGTCATCGGCGGTGGCGACACCGGCTCCGACTGCGTCGGCACCAGCAACCGCCACGGTGCGGCCAGCGTGACGCAGTTCGAAGTGATGCCGCAGCCCCCGGTGGAAGAAAACCGCCCGCTGACCTGGCCGTACTGGCCGATGAAGCTGCGCACTTCGTCGAGCCATGACGAAGGCTGCGTGCGCGAGTTCGCCATCTCGACCAAGGAATTCATCGGCGACGGCAAGAAGGTCACCGGCCTGAAGACCGTCCACGTCGAATTCAAGGACGGCAAGCTGGTCGAGATTCCCGGCACCGAGAAGGAGTACAAGGCTGACCTCGTGCTGCTGGCGATGGGCTTCGTCAACCCGGTGGCGACCATTCTTGAAGGCTTTGGGGTGACCAAGGATGGCCGTGGTAACGCCAAGGCCACGACGGAAGACGACGGGGGCTACAAGACCAGTGCCGATAAGGTCTTCGCTGCGGGCGACATGCGCCGTGGGCAGAGCCTGGTGGTCTGGGCGATCCGCGAAGGCCGTCAGGCGGCTCGTGCGGTCGACGCGTTCCTGATGGGTTCGACGAGCCTGCCGCGCTGATCCAAATCAGATCGTGATTTCACAGGGCCACCTTCGGGTGGCCCTTGTGCTTTGGGGTGCCATTCAGTGGAATCCCCTATGATCGCCCGTTCGCGCAACAGGCGCGCTCAAGTTCGGAGTTCCATGACCCTTGATGCCAAAGTCAGCGACACGGCCAATACGGATGTATTTCCGCTGGTCGAGCTGCGCTCCGTCAGCTGCGGTTACAACGACCGCATCATCCTGAGCGACGTCAATATCCTGGTGCCGCGGGGCTCGGTGGTCGCCTTGATGGGCACGTCCGGGGGCGGCAAGACGACGGTGCTGCGCCTGATCGGCCAGCAGATCAAACCGCTGTCCGGGCAGGTGCTGTTCGACGGCGTCGATATGGCCACACTGAACAAGAAGCAGCTCTACGCCGCGCGGCGCCGCATGGGCATGCTGTTTCAATTCGGGGCCCTGTTCACTGACCTGAGCGTGTTCGACAACGTGGCGTTTCCGCTGCGTGAGCACACCGACCTGAGCGAATCCATGATCCGCGATCTGGTGCTGATGAAGCTCAACGCGGTGGGCCTGCGCGGTGCACGCGACCTGATGCCCAGTCAGGTCTCCGGCGGCATGGCACGCCGTGTCGCTCTGGCTCGCGCGATCGCTCTGGACCCCGACCTGATCATGTACGACGAGCCCTTCGCAGGGCTCGATCCGATTTCGATGGGTGTGGCGGCCCGGCTGATTCGGGAACTCAACGACGCGCTGGGGGTGACCTCGATCGTGGTGTCTCACGATGTCGAGGAGACCTTCTCGATCGCCGATCACGTCGTCTTCATTGCCAATGGCCGGGTGGCAGCCCAGGGCACACCCGATGAGTTGCGGCGCAGCGAGGATCCCCTGGTGCATCAGTTCGTCACGGCAGCGCCGGATGGTCCGGTGTGTTTCCACTACCCGGCGCGCACCATGGCGCAGGATCTGCAGCTGTCATGAGTACACGACGTCTGGCCCTGACTGTCGGCGCAGGAGTGCGCCGATTGCTCGAAAACCTGGGCTACGGAGCCCGCTTTCTGCTCGGTCTGCTGATGGCCAGCCTGCGGGCGCTGCGGCGGCCGCGGCTGATCGTCGAGCAGGTGCATTTCCTTGGCAATCACTCGCTGGCCATCATCCTGGTCTCCGGACTGTTTGTCGGCTTCGTGCTGGGACTGCAGGGCTACTACACGCTGCAGCGTTACGGTTCAGCTGAGGCGCTGGGCCTGCTGGTGGCGCTATCGCTGGTGCGTGAACTGGGACCCGTGGTGTCGGCGCTGCTCTTTGCCGGCCGTGCCGGCACCTCGCTGACTGCCGAAATCGGCCTGATGAAGTCGGGTGAACAACTCGCGGCCATGGAGATCATGGCAGTTGACCCGATTCAGCGGGTGCTGGCACCGCGCTTTATCGGTGGGATGATCGCCATGCCGATCCTGGGTGCGGTGTTCAGTGCCATCGGCATCATCGGCGGATGGCTGGTCGGGGTGGTGCTGATCGGTGTCGACCCCGGGGCGTTCTGGTCGCAGATGCAAGGCGGAGTCGATGTCTTTCGCGATGTGGGCTATGGCGGCATCAAGAGTGTGATCTTTGCGCTGACCGTGACCTTCATCGCTCTGATGCAGGGTCACGAATGCCAGCCCACCCCGGAGGGCGTGGCACACGCCACCACCCGCACGGTGGTGATGTCGGCTCTGACGGTGCTGGGCCTGGACTTCGTCCTGACCGCGCTGATGTTTTCAATCTGAAGGAGAAGCGGAGATGCAAAAGTCCCGCCACGATCTCTGGGTCGGTTTGTTCGTGCTGCTCGGTGCAGCCGCGATGTTGTTCATGGCCCTGAAGGCCGGCAATCTGCTGAGTGTGTCGTTCGAGGAGACCTATCAGGTCCACGCCAACTTCGACAACATCGGTGGACTCAAGCCCCGCGCGGCGGTCAAGAGTGCCGGGGTGGTGGTCGGTCGGGTCGAGTCGATCCGCTTCGACACCAAGACCTATCAGGCCGTGGTCGATCTCGAGGTGCAGAAGCGCTACACCTTCCCCAAGGACAGCTCGGCCAAGATCCTGACTGCCGGCCTGCTGGGCGAGCAGTACATCGGTCTTGAGCCCGGTGCGGAAGAGAAGGAACTCGCCGCCGGGGATCAGATTCGTCAGACCCAGTCGGCGGTGGTGCTGGAGTCGCTGATCAGTCAGTTCCTCTACAACAAGGCGGCTGAAGGCGGGTCGTCGGAGTCGCGCAAGTGAAGCGATCCTGGCGGTGGCTGATCGGCCTGACCGCCCTGATCGGGCTGGGGTGGTTGCAGGGCTGTGCCACAGCGCAGAACCCCGACCCCTTCGAATCGGTCAACCGCAGTGTCTTCGCCTTCAACGACCGGGTCGATGAAGCGGTTCTGGTGCCGGTGGCCCAGACCTACCGCGACTGGGTGCCGCAGCCGGTGCGAACCGGAATCCGCAATATGGCGGCCAACGCCACGGATGGTTGGTCGGCCGTCAATCTGTTCCTGCAGGGACGTGGTGGTGACGGCCTGTCCGAACTGACCCGCTTCCTGACCAACTCCACCTTTGGGTTGCTTGGCGTGCTCGATATCGCCACCGAGTTGGGGCTGGAGCGCTACAACGAGGACTTCGGTCAGACGTTGGGCAAATGGGGCGTCGGTCCTGGGGCCTATATCGTCTGGCCCTTCCTCGGGCCGTCGTCGGTGCGTGATTCGATCGGAACGGGTGCGGATCAGTGGGGCTCGCTGGAGTCGCGCATCACCCCCCTGACCGATCGCTATGCCTTCACGGCGACCCGGTTGCTCGATACCCGGGCCCGGCTGCTCGGTGCCACCGGCATGCTCGACTCCATCGCGCTGGACAAGTACAGCTTTGTGCGTAACGGTTATCTGCAGCGTCGCCGCAGTCTGGTCTACGACGGCAATCCACCTGAGGAAGAGACGCCTCCCGAAGATCGCTACGACCCGGCGGCAGACAAGTAACGTTTCAGCCCGGCCGTCAGCCGCTGTGCCCGCCCGCCCGTTATGGAATGGCGAGTCTGTTGAACTCAATCAAAGGAATCACATGTTCTCGAAGTCTTGGCGTTCGCTGCTGATTGGCGCAGCTCTGGGTGTGTCGGTGCTGTCCGTGCAGGCCGCCGACATCGCCGCTGATGCTTTCGTCCGGCAGGTATCCGGTGACGTGATCGATGCGGTCAAGAGCGATAAGGCGATTCAGGGCGGGGACTTCAAGAAGGTCATGGCGCTGGTCGATGCCCGCATCCTGCCGCATGTCGATTTCCACCGCATGACCGCTTCAGCCGTCGGGCGCTACTGGCGTCAGGCTTCTCCGGAGCAGCAAAAGCGCCTCGAAGAGGAGTTCAAGATCCTGCTGGTGCGTACCTATTCGGGCGCTCTGGCGCAAATCAAGGATCAGGTCATCGACCTCAAGCCGTTGCGCGCCAAGCCCGAGGACACCGAGGTGGTGGTGCGCTCTGAAGTCAAGGGCAAGGGCGAGCCGATCCAGCTCGATTACCGCCTGTCCAAGGCCGGCGAGGCCTGGAAGATCTACGACGTCAATGTGCTCGGGGTCTGGTTGGTCGAAACCTATCGCTCCAGCTTCGCCCAGGAGGTGTCGGCCTCGGGCATCGATGGTCTGATCAAGAAGCTGGCCGACAAGAACAAGGCCGCGCTGGCGGCCAAGGGCTGAGTGCGATGAACGGCGGTACGGCGAACCGATCGAGTCTGAGCGTGACGCTGCCCGCCAGCCTGACGCTGGATGAGGCGCGCAAGGTGATGGCTCGCTTGGGCGATGAGCTGCGTCGGCCCGGCGCTGATGCGGCCTCGAACGCATCGGTGGTTGACTGCGTGGTCGATGCCAGCGGGCTGGAGCACTTCGACTCCAGTGCCCTGGCCATCCTGATCGAATGTCACCGCCTTGCCGCCCGCCGTCCTGGCGGGGGCAGTTTGCGGATCGACGGAGCCCCTCAGGCGCTGAAGGAGCTGGCTCGGCTCTATGGCCTGACTGAGTTGGTCGGGCTGAGCTGAGACGGCTTCTTAGCTCTCGGCATTGCCCGTGCCTGCGTAGCGCTTGTTGCGCAGGTTGCGCTTGATCTCCTGCAGCATCGGACGCAGATCCGGGCCGAGCCGCAGCGCCACGCCGGTCGTCAGGATGTCAATCACCGTCAGGTGCAATAGCCTTGACACCATCGGGCTGTAGCGATCGAAGTCTTCCGGATGATCAACGGCCAGCAGGATGCCGGCCTCGCGCGCCAGCGGCGAGCCGCTGGCCGTGACGATGATCAGCGTGGCGCCACGCTTGCGGGCAACTTCAGCCACATCGAGCACATCCCGGCTGCGGCCCGAGTTGGAGATGATCACCGCGCAATCGCCAGGCTCCAGCATCGTCGCGGCCATCAGCTGCACATGGCTGTCGCTGTAGGCAATGGCATTGACGCCGAGGCGGAAGAACTTGTGCTGCGCGTCCTGCACCACGAAGCCGGAGTTGCCGACGCCGTAGAACTCGATGCGCTGACGGCGCTGTCCGGCCAGGGTCAAGGCCTCAATGGCGCGCTCGAAAGCGTTGCCCGAGGCGTCGTTGCGATACTTCAGCAGCGCCGAGACGGCGTTGTCAATCACCTTGACGATCAACTCGGCCGGCCGGTCGTCCTCGTCGACCGCCCGATGAACGAAGGGCACGCCCTCA
>DALYHR010000017.1:0-16572 GCA_031970775.1 Burkholderiaceae bacterium
CCGGTTGAAGTTCTGATCCGGGTCGGGCGTGAAGGTGAAGGTGGTCTTGCCGCTCGAAGCGGGTTGCAGTTCGGTGCGCGTTTCCAGCAACTCGTCGAGCAGCTTGCGGTAATGGGCGGTGATGTTCTTCACGTAGCCCATGTCCTTGTAGCGCCCCTCGATCTTGAAGCTGCGCACCCCTGCATCGACCAGCGCGGCTAAGTTGGCGCTTTGGTTGTTGTCCTTCATCGACAGCACATGCTTGTCGTGCGCAACGATGCGGCCGACCGTGTCGGTGACGGTGTAGGGCAGGCGGCAGGCCTGCGAGCAGTCGCCCCGGTTGGCGCTGCGGCCGGTGTGGGCGTGGCTGATGAAGCACTGACCCGAATAGGCCACGCACAGCGCACCGTGGACGAAGAATTCCAGCTTGGCGCGGTCGAGCTGATCGGCGATGGCCTTGATCTGCGGCAGCGTCAGTTCCCGCGCCACCACGATCTGAGCGAAGCCGGCGTCCTGCAAGAAACGCGCTTTTTCGGGCGTGCGGATGTCGGTCTGCGTGCTGGCGTGCAGCTGGATCGGCGGCAGGTCAAGTTCCAGCAGGCCCATGTCCTGCACGATCAGCGCATCGACACCGGCGTCGTAGAGCTGATGGATCAGGCGCTGAGCGGGCTCCAACTCGTCGTCGCGCAAGATGGTGTTGAGCGTGGCGAAGATGCGGGCGTTGAAGCGATGCGCATGCCACACCAGCCGCTCGATATCGGCCACCGTGTTGCCGGCCGAGGCACGTGCCCCGAACGACGGCCCGCCGATGTAGACCGCGTCGGCCCCATGGTTGACGGCCTCAATGCCAATGTCGGCGTCTCGCGCTGGGGCCAGCAATTCGAGTTCAGGACGGACAGTCAACAGGGGCAGCATGGCAAGCAGAAGTGGGGCGGAGGGCCGTAAGGTGCGGGCAGAGGGAGGCGAAGGAGTGTATCGAAGTGCACTTGCCGGCAAATTTTTTCGCTTCCCCAGTTGCCGTCTCAAAATTTCGCCTTACAATCTCGCTTCTGTTCGGGGCGTAGCGCAGCCTGGTAGCGCACTTGCATGGGGTGCAAGGGGTCGCGAGTTCGAATCCCGCCGTCCCGACCAAACTGATTACGGGTCAGTTCTCACGAAGAACTGGCCCGTTTTGCATTGGATGGCCTCTAGGGGCCCAATGTTGTCGCTCAGTGGAGGGGGCGTTGATGAAAAAGATCCTACACATCACGGACACCCACTTAGGTGAAGCTGGTCGATCTCATGCACATCTTGAGTCGTTGAGCGCCGTGTTCGAAGCTCTCCAGGGCCGTAGTGATTATGTGATTGTCCATACCGGGGACGTGATGGACGATGCGACCGATAGAGATCTGCAGCGTGCCGCTCACAATTGGCTGCTTGGGAATGAGCAACTTCCCAATAGCACCATACCTGTGCCCCGGGTTTCTGTGCCCAAGGTGCCCGTGCTATTGGTGCCCGGTAATCACGATCTAGGCCATGGCGTCCTGAACCGTGACTCTTGGCGTCGTGAGTTCTATCGGCTTTATCCTCAGCTCCAGGTGAGCCCTCCATCACGGGCAGCCTCCCCTGACGATCGCCCGACTCCAGTTCTGAGTTTTCGATCTCCGTGGATTGAGGATGACTTGGTCGTCATTGGACTCGACACGTTGGACGTGGAGGGATCGGATTTCCGTTGCCAACTCGGCAAGCCGCAGAGGGATTGGCTGGCTGAACAGTTGAGTAACACCCGCAAGCACTCGGTTCGAGTGATCGCGATGCACTATCCACCACTCGGTGGAAAAAGTATGTTTGGCAGGATTCCCCTCCGGCTGCCGGCGCTGGCAGATGCCGTTGAGCTGCGCGAGGTGATCTCAAGAGGGGGTGGAATCTCGCTGCTTCTGTGTGGGCACACGCATTACGAGATGCACCCACTGACCGGCTGGGACGTCAGGCATTACCGCAATGGGGTGCCGACGGGATCGATGGCAGTCGACGGAAAAACTCGCCCCTATTGTCTATATGACCTGTCTGGACCTGATTTGGTCGAGGAAGCGTTTCTGTGAAACCGAAACGCCGAGCTAAATGTTCCGATCCACACCCATAACAGTGGCCTCGGTAGTCGCAACGGTTTCATTGAGGCCCAATCAAGCCGCTCCGATACCGGGCACCAAGCCAGTGGTCTGAGGGCGATTTTGCGTTGCCGTGAAGTCGAGCATCCGCTCGATACAGCCCAACGCAGCGCGACGGGTATCTTCCACAATCTCGATTGGGTTGCTGCCCTGTTCCAGGCAGTCGACCAGGCCCTGCAGGCCGTTCATCGCCATCCAGGGGCAGTGGGCGCAGCTCTTGCAGGTGGCGCTGTTGCCGGCGGTCGGGGCTTCGATCAGCACCTTGTTGGGGGCAGCCTGGCGCATGCGGTGGAACATGCCGTTGTCGGTGGCGACGATGAATTCGGGGGCGTCAAGCTCCATCACCGCCTTCAGGATCGCTGCAGTCGAGCCGACCACGTCGGCTTGCGCTACGACAGACGCGGGTGATTCGGGGTGAACCAGCACCTTGGCAAGAGGGTGCTCCTGGCGCAGCAGCTCCAGCTCCTCGCCCTTGAACTCGTCATGCACGATGCAGGCGCCGTCCCACATCAGCATGTCCGCACCCGTCTGCTGCTGGATGTAGCCGCCGAGGTGACGGTCCGGCGCCCACAGGATTTTGCGGCCCTGGGTATGCAGATGATTGACGATAGCCAGCGCGCAGGAGCTGGTCACCATCCAGTCGGCCTGCGCTTTCACCGCCGCGCTGGTGTTGGCATAGACCACCACGGTGCGATCCGGGTGGGCCGCGCGAAAGGCCGCAAACTCCTCGGCCGGGCAGCCCAGGTCGAGCGAGCAGGTTGCATCCAGATCCGGCATCAGCACCGTCTTGTCGGGCGACAAGATCTTGGCGCTTTCACCCATGAACCGGACGCCGGCCACCACCAGGGTTTGCGCCGGGTGATTGCGACCAAAGCGGGCCATCTCCAGGGAGTCGGACACGCAGCCGCCGGTTTCCAGGGCCAGATCCTGCAGATCGCCGTCGACGTAGTAATGAGCCACCAGCACCGCATTGCGCTGCTTGAGCAGGGTGCGGGCGCGCTCACGCAGGACCTGGCGCTGGTCGGGGCTCAGCGGGGCCGGAACCTTGGCCCAGGCATGGGCCGTGCAGGTGGGGCCGGAAACGGAGGGCTTGTCGTAGTCAAAAGTGGCGATCTGGCTCATGGGGCGCGATCGTATCAACTCCGAGGGGTGCCAGCCCCAGGGTTGAGGCAGTCTTAGCCCAGGGCCTGGATCGCCTCCATGACCCGGAAGCGGGTGATGGCGAGATTGCTTCGCAGCTTGTCGAGCACGGCGAGCATGAAGAAGTCGGGATGCGCAGGCAGCACACGCAGCAGGTGATAGCGGGTTCCGGCGGTCACCAGCACTTCCTCGACCGGTTCGTTGGCCTTCCAGTGCCCGAGCGCCCGCAGTGAATCGCGGTGGGATCTCAGGACGCTGCATCCTGCCTGTGCAGCCCGGTCGATGTCCGGGCCTGAGCCGCTGCTGCTATAGACCTGCCCTTGATGCACGTCGGCGATCGTGACGTAGATCAGCCCGTCCACTTGCATCAGATCCTCCATCAGCGATTGCGCGCGGTGCAGGAAGACCGGCGACAACTCCGGACGGGGCGCGGTGGGTGCGGCATTCTGGGCAGCGTGCGCGGTTTGGGGGTCGGCGAGGTCCTCGGCATGGGTGATCGAACCCTGAACCGGTGCCGTAGTCATTGCGCCAAGGGCCTGGACCGTTGGGTTGGACGGTGCCGGAACGGCCAGACAGACATGCTGCCAATGCCCCAGAAGCTTGTTCCAGACTCCGCTGGGGCTGCTGATCGATTCGCTGATGGTCTGAACCTGAACGTGGTGCGGCCAGGAAACGTTTTCGATCTTGTGATTGATCCAGTGCGCCCCGTTGGGGAGCAGGAATAGCAAGTGCTGGCAGCGCCATTCCGAGCCTGCAGAGGTGGTCTGCAGCATGCGCAGCATGTCGTCTACCGAGGACGGATGCATCTGACCATCGACCACAACCGCGCTCAGGTCACTGCGCTCCATCAGGGCCAGCGGGATTGCCACGGTGTCGGCATGACGGCCGGGGACATCGGCGTGGTAGATGCGCAACAGCTCGTCAGAGTTACGCGGCAAGCAGGTGCGCTCAATGGTCGCCAGCGACTTGAAGGTGGTTTGGTCGCGCAGGTGAAGACGGTCCAACGGCTGTCCGGTGGCATCCGAGAGCGTTCGAACCACCGCGCCCGCCCAGACCCGAGCCGGGTCGAACAGGGTGATCATGCGCTGTTGCTGGCCGGCGCCCGACGTCGTTTCCGGGGCGTGGGCTGCGGCCAGATGGCTGCGAACCGCCTGAGCTGCGGAGCCCGAAACGAACACATCGTAGACCTGCTGAGCCGCCGGACCGCCGGGCTGCTCATGAATGGCGCGGACGGCTTCCTCGAGAATGGCGGTCGAGGCGAATCCGCTGCCCGAAGCCAGGGAATCCGGGGTGTACCCGGCTCCATTGCTCAGTCCGGCCGGCGGGGGGGCTGTCTGGGCAAATCCGGACCCTCCCTGCACGTAGCCGAGATTGGACGATGCATGTCGCGGATGTGGAGTCAGCTCGGAGAGGAGGGTCTTGAGAAGCATGGGGGTGCTCCGCACAAGAAACGCCGCCCCGGGACGGGGCGGTCTGAACGTTTGTCAATGTAACTGTGACGGCTGCTAGGACCCGCAACGACTTGAAACAGCTCCCCCTGGTCGAGGTAGTTGGATTGCGCGGGAAAAATTCCCACTTCATGGCTTGGGGCCGGTATAAGTATCAGAAATCCTTCATATGGGCTCTGGACAATTGTTGCACTGCATGAATTGAACAAGGTAACCTCGTGCGATTTGCGATCAACCCACAACCCTCCGGCTTCCGGCAGTTCGTCTTGGCTGCACTGATGTGTGCGGGCTTGGCTTGGGGGGCTGCATCCTCGGCTCAGGTCGTGGTGGTTGATGCAACTCGTGGTCAGGCGCTCTACGGCACTTGGTGTGCGGCCTGTCATGGGGGTGATCCCGCTTCCGGCAGTATGCGAGTGCAACTGTCGACCAGCGCGGCAATGGTTCAAACTGCGATCACGACTGTGCCGTCCATGAGTCCAATTGGGGGTAATCTGACATCGGCCCAAATGGCTGATATCGCTGCTTTCGTGGCTCAGCGCGTGTCCGTGTCTACAACTGCGGGAGCCATTTCGGGTGGCACGTCGGCTACGGCCACAGGGGCGGGGGCCGTGAGCAGCACAGGCGCCATGCTCTATGCGCAAGCCTGTGCGGTCTGTCATGGCAGTTCTCCGGCGCGTGGCTCGATGCGTGTCCAACTTGGTACTTCGCTGGCAGCGCTCCAGAACGCTATCTCGGTTTTCCCTGCTATGCGTGGTCTGACGCTGAGCTCGACTCAGTTGACTGACGTCGCGACGTACATCGCTGCAGATGTTGCCAGTGGTGGGATGGTCGGTTCGACGACCTCGATCGCTGTGAGTCCGGTCGAGCGAGGAAAGTCAGCCTATGCGGCCATGTGTGCCAGCTGCCATGGTGCCGATCCTGCTCGAGGCCGGGCGGATATCAATGAGGCCACCTCTGCCGCAGCGATTCAGCGAGCAATTGTCCGCAAGTCTGTCATGCGCTACTTGGCACCGACGGTCACGGACGCAATTGCAGCCGATGTCGCCAGCTATGTCGTAGCCTCCCAAACCGGGAGCAGCGCGACGAGCGCTGACTCACACGATGGGTCCTTCGATGAGGGTGATGAAAACGCCGGCCGAAATGGCAATCAGCAGTTCGCCGGGGGATGTACCCTTGGCCGATTCGATCAACCAGCGACGGATCCAATCTGGTTGCTGATGCTGGCTGGGGCTGCGTTTGCCCTCATTCGCCGCAGCAAGGCTGCACAGCATATGTCCAAGTCTTGATGACTGCAGCCTGTAAGCCGATACAACCGATTCTGAAGTGAGGTACCTGATGATGACGAACATTCTGAAGCCTGCCGCCCGAGCCACCCTGAATGGCCTGGTTGCGAAAATGATGGCAATCAGTGGACTGGTGGCTGTCATGGCGATGCCGTTGACCACTCAGGCCCAGGTGACAACCCCGACTGCGGCCGATATTGCTGCAGGCAAAAGCGAGTACGCACGCTGGTGCGCAAGTTGCCATGGTGGAGTGCCATCAGCCTCGGATAAATGGCGCGTGCATTACGCGACGTCGGCGCTGATGATCGAAAGCGCGATCAGTCGTTTTGCCATGATGGCGCCCTTGTCGGCTAATCTCGGCGCGACCTCGATGGCTCAGATTGCAGCCTACATTGCCGATACCACGACGACGACCAGCAGCGGCACCGGCGGAGGAGGTGCGCCTGTCACCCCTCAGCATCAGCTGTACATTGACAATTGCGCAGGCTGTCACGGTGCTTCGCCGTTCGCCGGGCAAGCCCGAGTCAATCTGGGGACCAGCGCAGCAGCCATTCAGAGCGCAATCGCCCGGTTCCCGGTCATGCAATCTCCGACTCTGCAGGCACTGAATGCCACACAGCTGGCGGATATCGCCACTTTCATCGCGGATGATGTGGCGACCAGTGGTGCTGCAAGCAGTTCGGGCTCAACCCCCAGCGCTCTGGAGCGTGGTCGCACGGCCTACGTGACGATGTGCGCTGAATGCCATGGGGCGACCCCCTCTCGCAATGACATCGATAAGGCCACTTCGGCATCCCGCACGATGAACGCCATCGCTCGCAATAAGGGGGGAATGGGCAAGCTGTCGTTCCTGACTCAGGCTCAAGCCGATGACATTGCCGTCTATGTGGCCAGCACCAATCCGCAGGGAGAAGGGGGCTGCACCATGGCCGCAACGGATCGGCCGACCGACCCGATCTGGCCCCTGATGATTGGCGGGGCTTTGATGGTTCTTCTGCGCCGTCGCATCGGTCGTGCGATACGTGGATGAGTTAATGCCTTGATGCTGTAACGGCGTCTTGCTCGGCCCAGGGGCTCTTCCTGCCAGGAAGAGCCCCTTTTCATTTGAAGTAACCCAAGGTTACGAACGGGGGTGTTTTAAGATGGGATTAATTCCCATTTTTGAGAATTTCGCACAAGCCACCTGTTTACTTGAAGGTGTGCTACGTGTCCCAGTCCCTCCGAACATCGATCGAGACCCCTCCATGACCCTGCGTGCCTCCTCCCGTTTCCTGTCCCGTACGGCCGTATCTGGCGCAGTCGCGGCTCTGACCCTGATGACCCTGGCCAGTAGCGCGGGGGCGGCAACGGTCACTGCGGCGAATGCTGCCACGGTCTATTCAAATTCGTGTCAGGGTTGTCACGGCACTGCACCAACATTCACGAGCCCACTGGGCTATGTGTTTAAGGCGGGTAACAACGCAGTCACGACTCGGCCATTGTTTTTTAACAACACGATGCCGACTGTCATCGTGAACGGATGGACAAGTGCGGACTTCAATGCCATGGCCTCCTGGGTGGCGACGCAACGGGCTCAAACCGTCACGCTGCTGCCTGAGTTCAATGTGTCCGACAGTGCAGGGGCGGTGTTGACCAACAACTCAACCTTGAGCCTGAGTGCTGTCGCTGGAGCCTCCCAGCAAACCGTATTGACGGTGAAAAACCCCGGCGGAGCGGGCTTGACGGTCAATGCGGTTGCGACCGGCAATTACCTCACCGCGACGGGCTGTGCTGGCGTGATTGCGGCCAATGGGCAGTGCTCGATCACGGTGACCTTTAGCCCTACAACTGGAGCCGCAGCGGGTCCGGTTACGGGGGCGGTGACCATCACCACTAATACAGGCCCAGTCGATGCCAACGCCGTGCCCGCCGTGATTCGTACGGAAGTTACGACACTGACGGTCAATGGCTCGGTGCAGATGCTCAGCCCTGCGGTGGGCTTCTCAACGACTTTCGGGACTGCAGGCAGTTTTGGGACAGCGAATGCGGGCGATACCCCGATCAACCAGATCATCACGGTGACCAACAGCGGCACCGGCCCGGTGAACAGCCTTCAATATGCGGTCGGAGCGGGGCAGTTCACGGTGGATGCTGGTGCGACCACCTGTGTCGCCGGCACGCTGCTGTCGAATGTGTCTGGCAGCAATCAGTGCAACATTGCTGTGCGGTTCTCCCCTGCTATTCAAGGTGTGGCATCCGACAGTCTGAGCATCAAGGATGGAACCACCGCATTGGCTTCGCTGGGGCTGGGTGCAACGGTGACCAAGCCATCGATCACACTGTCCCCGAGCAGCCTGAATGCGTTCAAGGCAATTTCGACGGTGAGCGGCAGCCCGGCCCAAACGGTGACGGTGACTAACTCAGGTGATGGTGCGCTGCAGCTGGCACAGTTGACGGCCCCTGCTGGCTACGCACTGACTTCGGATGGTTGTTCGGGCCAGACCCTGCTCCCGAATGCACAGTGTCAGCTGGCGCTGGCATTGCCTGCTTCGACACCTGCAGGGACCTTGCCAGCAACTTCCTTGGTGATTAACGAATCCGTTCATGCCAATGCGGCTGTTGCATCCCTTTCGGGGGGCGTAACCGTTCCGACGGGAACCGCACTTGCCGCCACGGCCCTGAATTTGGCCTGGACCGATGCTACGGGGGCGGCGATCGCTGCCCCTGTGGTGGTCAGTGGGGCCGCGGTGACGGTCGGGACTCCGGTGACTTTGTCGGTCAAACTGAACAATTCGAACGGTGCATCGATCACTGGTTTGCCGGCCAATGCGGTTTCTATCGTCGAGGCAGGCAGTGACTTCCAGGTGACAGGGACAAGCTGTGTGGGCAACACCTGCACCGTGACAGTGACCTTCACGCCAAGCACTGCTGGAGCGCGGACGGCAACGCTGCGCGTGACAGATGCCAACAGCCTGACCCCGACCGATGTGACTCTGACCGGTACCGGAGCTGCCGCTCCGGCGCCCGCTTCTTCGTCGGGTGGAGGGTGCACGATCGGCGGTGCCGGGGATGTGGCCGATCCGCTGTGGTTGGTGATGCTGGCGAGCGCCGGACTGGCCTTGCGCCGTCGTCGTCGCTGATCGGATTGATCGAGCCGGATGACACCGGTTCCGATCTCCGGGAGGCAGCCCCAGGGCTGCCTCCCGTCGTTTGTGCGTTGCCAAATGCACAGGTGGAAGAAGGTCCGATGCGAAAGGGAAAAATTCCCACAATTTGTGTCGTTCTCAGAAAACCTTCATGTGCGCTTCGGACAATTTCCTCCTGCGAGATCCGGCCGGAGACTCGCGAGTCCTCGATTGCAAGTCTGCACCAACTCCCAGGGATCCCGATGATCGACCACCTCAAGACACTTCTGACACGTTCGACCTTGACGATGGCTGTGGGGGTCGCGTTGCTGGGGGCTGGGGGTCAGGTTGGGGCGCAGACGATCTCGGGTGATCCGTCTGCGGGTCAGCAGCCCTATGCACAGTGGTGCGCTGCCTGCCACGGGGGTGATCCTGCGGCCGGGGTCAAGCGGGTGCAGTTGTCGACCTCTCAGATCATGGTGCAGTCGGCGATCGCTCGGATTCCGGATATGCAACCGCTGGCCATCAATCTGAGTGCGGTCCAGACTGCCGATATTGCAGCCTTCGTGTCCCAGCGCATGACTGCCTCCACGGCTGCGGCTGCGGCTGCGGTTCCTTCGACGGGCGAGGCGCTGTATACCCAATGGTGTGCAGCGTGCCATGGCGGTGACCCGGCCAGTGGCGTGAAGCGGGTGCAGCTCTCGACGTCCCAGACCATGATCCAGGTGGCCATTGCCAATATTCCGGACATGCAGCCGTTGGCTCTGAATTTGAGTTCCTCCCAAATGGCAGACATAGCCACTTATGTGGCTCAGCGCCTGCAGCATGCAGCCGGAACCAATGGGGCGACTGCGGGTGGAACTGGAAGCACCGTTGGGGGTGGTGGCACATCTGGAGGGTCTTCCGGGACGATCGGGGCGGCCGCCGGTTCAGGTGGGTCTGCCCTGCCGGGGGCATTGCCCTATGCACAGGCCTGTGCGGTGTGTCACGGGACTTCGCCGGCGACGGGCACGATGCGTGTCCAGCTCGGCACGTCGCTTGGGGTGCTCCAGAACGCCATCACCGCTTTTCCGGCCATGCGAGGGGTAACTCTGAATGCAACCCAGTTGACGGATGTGGCTGCCTTCATTGCTGCTGATGTCTCCAGTGGGGGGAGTGCCTCGTCAGGTCAGGTTGTGCTTTCCCCGGAGCAACGGGGTGACGCAGCCTATGCGGCCATGTGCGCCAGCTGTCATGGCAAAAACCCGGCGACCGGGGTCGAGGGTATCCGCAAGGCCACGACGGTTGCTTCGATCCAGACGGCCATCGCGCGCAAGTCGGTGATGCGTTATCTCTCGACCACCGTGACGGATGCCATTGCAGCCGATGTGGCTGCTTATGTGGTCGCCTCCCGCAATGGGTCGTACATGTCGACTCGGTCCGCTTCGACGCAGTCCTCCTCGGACTCTCAGCTGTCCGAGTCGACCCGGGCCGGCGGCTGCACGATCGGCGGTGCCGGGGATGCGGCTGATCCGCTGTGGCTGGTGATGCTGGCCGGTGCAGGCCTGGCACTGCGCCGTCGGATTTCGCGTTGATCAGTTCTGGGATAAAAGTTACCGATTCTTGCAGAGCTAAGTCGTTTCAAGACCCGCACAATCCGTGTCAATCCTGTTCCCTTCTTGAGGAAGTCACCATGAACCCGCTGTCTATTTCCCGTGTTTCTCAACTGATCGGCGTAGCCGCCCTGGCGCTAGCCGCAGCGTCTGCGGCCCATGCTCAGACCGCAGCCAACGGACAGACCCTGTACAACGCGGTGTATTCCGGCGTGAGCTGTGCAGGGTGCCATGGGGCAATTCCCAGTGGCACGACGAACAAGATTCAGAATGGGGTGAGTGCCCAGGCCATCCAGAATGCCTGCACTGCCGGCAAGATGCCGTGCCCGACGGCGCCGGCGCTGACGAGCACACAGTTTGGCGATCTGGCGGCATACATCGCCAGCGTGCAGCCGCCCGCGGCTGCGGGTGGCGGTTCTTCCTCGGGGGGGGGCTGCACGATCGGTGGTGCGGGTGACGCAGCCGATCCGCTGTGGCTGGTGATGTTGGCCGGTGCGGGTCTGGCGCTGCGTCGTCGCAAAAACGCAGGTGCCAGCATCCGCTGACGCTTGGATGTGGCTGCCACGCCGTAAAGTAAAAGGGGCCTGATGGCCCCTTTCTTTTCATCCTGTGATGGATCGCACGTCTTTGCAGGCATACCTCGTTGATTGAGACGATTTCTTTCACATGGGATTCATTCCCATACGAACAATCGATCACAGCAATCTAAGCTGCGCTGAATGTAATCAGTCAGCCCAAAGACCAAAATGTAGGCAGGCCGATCCGGGTGTCGGGGGCCTGTTCACTGATCCTCAACGATTGATCACCATGACCATGACCCTGCGCTCCTCTTTGATCCGTTCCGCTGTCACCCGTCATTCGGCCCTGAAGTTTGGCGCTCTGACTCTGGCGCTTGGTGCGCTGGCAGGTCAGGCCTGGGCAGCTTCTGCCACGAATGGTCAGACTCTTTACGCCAATGCGTCTCCAATGGGATGCACGGGCTGCCACGGCACAGCACCGAGCGGTCGGGTTTCAAAAATCCAGAATGGCGTCAGCGCGCAGATCATCAAGAACGCGGTGCTCGCCAACACGGGTGGGATGGGTTTTTACAATACGACCCTGACTGACAACGACTACAACGATCTGGCGGTTTATATCGCCACTAATCTCGGTACGCCGAACGCAGCGACTTGTATCGGAGGTAGCTGCGCTACTGCTGCACCCGCGGTGAGCGTGCCGGCCAGCCAGTCCTTTGGGGCAGCCAAGCCGGGGACGCCGGTGTCGCGCACCATCACGCTGACCAACTCAGGCTCTGCAGCGTTGTCAGTCACGAGCGCGTTGTTGACGACGGGGACCGAGTACACGAAATCGACGGATACATGTACCGGTGCCAGCATCGCAGCTGCAGGAACCTGTACGGTGACGGTGGCGTTCAACCCGGTAGCTGCCGGTGCAACAGCCATTACCGACACGCTGACCTTCACCACCAACGCTACTCCGACCACCAATGCTGTTTCGCTGACCGGAACCGGCACCAACGTGCTGGCCGCGCTGAGCTGGGCGCCTGCGACCGTCTCTGCGCCGTCGACTCTGGTCGGGACGACCAGCGCCTCGCTGTCAGCGACGCTCACCAATGGCGGCCCGGATGTGGCCAGCCTGTCGGGCCTGGGTCTGACCGGGACGGGTGCAAGCGAGTTCACTGCTCTGGGTGGAACCTGTCTGACCACGGCTACGCTGGCCAATGGCGCCAGCTGCACGGTGACTACGACCTTCAAGCCGACGTCGGCAGGCACCAAGACGGCTACGCTGACGATGACTACCGATGGTCAGGCACCGGCAACCGATCTGACCTTCAGTGGCCCCGGTACGTCGCCGGCAGGCTCCAACTCGGGTGGTGGTGGCTGCACGATCGGTCAGGCAGAGCAGCCAATGGACCCGCTGTGGCTGCTGCTGCTCGGCGGTGCCGGTCTGGCCTTGTTCCAGCGCCGTCGTCCGATTGCTGCCCTCAATCGTTGATATCCTGCGGGCCCCGTGCATGAGTCTTGCGCGGGGCTTGGGTTAACCCTCACACGTTCTCTCCTTCACAGAGCAACTCCATGAATCGTTTCGTCGCCCGTCTCTCGCTGGTCACCGCAGTGGCCACTGCTGTGCTCACTTCGACTGCCTTCGCCGCCGCCCCGGGTGATGTTGCGCCTGAGGTCAAGGTTCAGGGTCCCAAGGGTGAAGTCGTGCTCTCCAAGCTCAAGGGCAAGGTGGTGTACCTTGACTTCTGGGCGTCGTGGTGCGGTCCCTGCCGTCAGTCCTTCCCCTGGATGAATGAGATGCAGACCAAGTACGGCGCCAAGGGTCTGCAAGTTGTCGGCATCAATCTGGACTCGAAGACTGCCGATGCCGAGAAGTTCCTGACCGAAGTGCCGGCCAAGTTCACCATCGGTTTCGACCCCAAGGGTGAAGCGCCGCGTGCCTACGGCATCAAGGGTATGCCCACGGCCGTGCTGATCGGCACTGACGGCAAAGTGATCGAGCAGCATGGTGGCTTCCGTGAAGACGAGCGCCATCACCTCGAAGAGATGATCGTCAAGGCCTTGGCTGCCAAGTAATCGGCACCCCCGCTGTACCCTACTCCTGACCTCTCCCCAAGCACATGAAGAACACCTCCAGATCTGCCCGCCTTCTGGGTGGGGTCGGAGCGGTGGTCGTGACAGCACTACTGTCAGGCTGCGGCTCCTTCCAGCCCCCGAGCCCCTGGGAAAAATCCATGCTCGCCAAGAAGGAAATGACGATGGAGACGGATGCCCTGGATCAGGGATTCGTCCAGCACATCTACAGCAGTAAGGAAAACGCTTCGGGCGGATATGGGGTTGGAGGGGGTGGCTGTGGCTGCAACTAAGCAGGATTTCGCGGATTCATCGCGCCGCCCGCTGGGCAAGCTCGCCCTGGCTGCCATGGCGCTGCCGGGCGTGATGCCGCAGGTGGCACACGCTGAACTCGCCCCAGAGGCGGCCTCCGCGTCGCTGAAGTGGCTAAAGTACAACGATTCCCAACCGAATCTGGATCGTATTCATGTCAACGCCGTGGCGGCCAATGTGCTGGTTCCGCTTGGTCACCAATGGTCGGTCGATGGCACGCTGGTCAAGGACGACGTCTCGGGTGCGACACCGCGTCTGCACACTGACCTGACCTCTGCCTCCAAGCCGGGCTCTTCAGCGACAGCTACGGGCATGCATGACACGCGCTACGAAAAGGGCGTAAAGGTCACGCGGTATTTCGAGCGTTCTGCGATCGGATTCGGGACCTCGAATTCGACCGAACACGACTACATCTCGAATGCCTTCTCGCTCGATGGGCGCCTGGCATCGGATGACCAGAACACCACCTACAACGCTGGAGTTGGCTTTTCCTTCGACAAGATCGACCCGGTGAACAAGGTGGTGACCAACGAGACCAAGAACAGCACTGATGTGATGTTCGGGGTAACGCAGGCTTGGTCGAGTCAGGATCTGGTGCAGCTGAATCTGACCTTCAAGTCAGCCAACGGCTACATGAACGATCCGTACAAGATGGCGGAGAACCGGCCGCGCATCCGCAATCAGGACATCGTGCTGCTGCGCTGGAATCACCATCTGCCCTCGCGGGGTACGACGGTACGTAGCAGCTACCGCTTCTACTCGGATACCTTCGGCGTCCGTGCCCACACGTTCGATCTGGGTTATGTGATGCCGCTGAGTGACCGACTCACTGTCACGCCCAGCGGTCGCTACTACGCGCAACGTGCTGCCTCGTTCTACTTCGATCCGGTGGCAGGCAATCCGTACTCGATGCCGACCTCGGGCAACTACTCGGCCGATCAACGTCTGTCCGCCTTCGGCGCCGTGACTGTGGGGGCCAAGGTCGACTACGTCATCAACCCGCACTGGGGTGTTGATTTCAAGTACGAGCGCTATGAGCAGCGCAGCAACTGGCGCGTTACCGGCAAGGGGTCGCCCGACCTGGATGCTTTCTCGGCCACGTTCTTGCAACTCGGTCTGAACTATCGGTTCTGATCGATTCGCAACTTCGGCGATGCCCCGCCTGCAGCACCTTCGCCCGGAGGGCCATCCGGGCAGTGTTCCGGATTTCGGCTTCGAGTTCACCGCGATGGGCTCGCCCTGCCGAATCCGTCTCGGACGCCTTGATGAGGCCAGTGCTCGTGCGCTGGCCGATGAGGCGATTGCCGAAGTCCGGCGCATCGAGGCCAAGTACTCGCGCTACCGGGCCGATAGCGTGGTGTCGCGTATCAATGTGCTGGCTGGTACCGGAGAGGCACTGCAGCTTGACGAGGAAACTGCCGCCCTGGTTCGCTACGCCGAGCGCCTTTACGAGGGCAGCGAAGGGCGGTTTGATCTCACCAGCGGCGTCCTGCGTCGCGCCTGGGACTTCCGGCGAGGTCGCATTCCCCAAGCCGCTGACATCGAGGCCTTGATGCCTCTGGTCGGCTGGTCCCGGGTGATCTGGCAGGACGGCTGTCTGGCTCTGCCGATACGCGGCATGGAGATCGATCTGGGCGGGCTGGGCAAGGAATACGCCGCCGACCGGGCCGCGACCCTGCTGACCGATGCCGGTGTGCTTAGCGGTTATGTCAATCTCGGCGGTGATATCCGCGTGATCGGTCCGCAGGCCGACGGTCAGCCCTGGCGGATGGGCATCGCGCATCCGCGGGTCGAGGGCGCCATCATCGCAGGAGTCGATCTGGGCGGCGGTGCTCTGGCGACCAGCGGCGACTACGAACGCTTTGTCGAAGCCAACGGACGACGCTACTGTCACATTCTCGATCCGCACACCGGCTGGCCGGTGGGCTACTGGCGTTCGGTCAGTGTGGTCGCTCCCGCCTGTCTGGCCGCCGGTGCCCTGACCACGGTGGCGATGTTGATGCAGGAGCGCGCGGTGGAGTTCCTGCGCGGGCAGGGCGTGGGGTTCCTGGCGATCGACCCCGACGGAGAAATTGTTCAGGAAGGTGTCTGAGTTCACAACTTGAGGTGAAGCTTGAGACACCTTGTGGCTTGTTCAGCAACCCATAACTCAGATCGCCGAAGATTCGCGCCGATTGTTCGTTTTTCGACCGTTTCACAACAAGCATCCTTCAAGGGCATCCTTCATGAATCCAACCTTCGACTCGGGCGCAGCGTCTGGCCGTGTCGGTTCGCAGTCTGTGCTGCGTACCGTCTGGCTGATGCTGGCGGCCCTGATGCTGGCGCTGGTCGCAGCGTGGCAACCGGCCCGTGCGGCCGAAGAGTTTCTTGAGCCTGATCAGGCCTTCAAGTTCAGCGCCCGTGCGGCGGATACCCGCAATATCGAGATTCGTTTCGACATTGCCAAGGGCTATCACCTCTACAAGGAGCGCATCAGCTTCGAAGCGACCCCGGCCAGCGTGGTGCTGGGTCAGCCGGCGATGCCGGCTGCGATCAAGAAGTTCGACGAGAACTTCGGCAAGGATGTCGAGGTCTACCACGACACGCTGCTGATCACGGTGCCGGTGCAGGCCGCTCCGGCCGAGTTCAAGCTCAACGTCGCCAGCCAGGGCTGTGCCGAGAAGGGCCTGTGCTATCCGCCGCGCACGCAGTCGCTCAAGGTCACCGTGACCGGTGGTGCCGTGGCTGCGGTGCAAAAGCTCAGCGATGACGAAGCCGCCCGCTTCGAGCCGGCTGCCAGCGCAACCGCTCAGTTGCTGCAAGGCGCTGCGGTGGCCGCTTCGACCGCTACCCCGAGTGCCAGCCAACCAGCCGCTGCCAAGCCGGCTGCCGCTGAGGGCGGCGCCATGGATATCAAGGCTGCGCTGAATTCGGGCAGCCTGCTGACCGTGGTCGGGGTCTTCCTGGCCGCCGGTCTGCTGCTGTCGATGACGCCTTGCGTGCTGCCGATGG
>DALYHR010000018.1:0-16126 GCA_031970775.1 Burkholderiaceae bacterium
CGTCGAAGGTCAGCGGGCCGTGCTTGATCAGGCTCGACGCCGATCCCAGGCCGCGCCGGGTCAGGGCGCGCACGCGGGCTTCGAGTTCCTGCAGCGAGAAGGGCTTGGCCATGTAGTCGTCCGCGCCGAGGTCGAGGCCCTTGACGCGCTGCTCGATCGAGTCGGCGGCGGTCAGGATCAGTACGGGCACTCCGGCACCGCGGGCGCGCAGCTTGCGCAGCACCTCCAGCCCGTGCATCTTGGGCAGGCCCAGGTCGAGGATCACCAGATCGAATTCGTGAGCGGCCAGAGCGGCATCGGCCTCGGTGCCGCTGCCGACCCGGTCGACCGCGTAGCCCGCGCCTCGCAGACTGCGCAACAGACCATCGGCCAGAACCTGGTCATCTTCGGCGATCAAGATGCGCATTGCGCTGTCTCCTAGGGGGTGAACTGGGGAGGGAGTCGGAGGTCGGTTACGGACCGGGTACAGCACATTCGGGCCGAATCGGGCGAGATTGTAGAAAGCTTGTCGGGATGCTGACGACTGACGGTGCATTCGCGGGGGGGCGTTGATAATGCGAAGATCAGTAGTAACTGTACATACATACAGTTTTTCCCTCATAATGGAGACACGTTCATGACCAAGCCCAGGAGATCCACGATGGACACCCCGAACCGCAGCGCAGCCGCTGTTGCCCCAGCGGCCAATAGCGAAAAAGCCAAGGCCCTGCAGGCCGCTCTGGCCCAGATCGAGAAGCAGTTCGGCAAGGGCTCGATCATGCGTCTCGGCGAGGGTGAGGTCATCGAGGATATCCAGGTGGTCTCGACCGGTTCGCTCGGGCTCGATATCGCTCTGGGGGTCGGCGGTTTGCCGCGCGGTCGGGTCATCGAGATCTACGGTCCGGAATCGTCAGGCAAGACCACGCTGACGCTGCAGGTGATTGCCGAGATGCAGAAGCTCGGTGGGATCTGCGCCTTCATCGATGCCGAGCACGCTTTGGACGTGCAGTACGCGCAAAAGCTCGGGGTCGATCTCAAGGACCTGCTGATCAGCCAGCCTGACACCGGTGAGCAGGCCCTGGAGATCGTTGATTCGCTGGTGCGCTCCGGGGCGATCGACATGATCGTGATCGACTCGGTGGCGGCGTTGACGCCCAAGGCCGAAATCGAAGGCGAGATGGGTGACGCGCTGCCGGGTCTGCAGGCTCGCCTGATGAGCCAGGCGCTGCGCAAGCTGACGGCCACGATCAAGAAGACCAACTGCATGGTCATCTTCATCAACCAGATCCGCATGAAGATCGGTGTGATGTTCGGCAACCCCGAGACCACCACCGGCGGCAACGCGCTGAAGTTCTACTCGTCGGTGCGCCTCGATATTCGTCGCGTCGGTTCGATCAAACGCGGTGACGAGGTGATCGGCAGCGAAACCAAGGTCAAGGTGGTCAAGAACAAGGTGGCCCCCCCGTTCAAGACAGCCGACTTCGACATCCTCTATGGCGAAGGCATCAGCCGCGAGGGCGAAATCGTCGATCTTGGCGTCGAGGCCAAGATCGTTGACAAGTCAGGTGCCTGGTACGCCTACAACGGCGAGAAGATTGGTCAGGGCAAGGACAACGCGCGTGAGTTCCTGCGCGAGAACCCCGACCTGGCTCACGAGATCGAAAACCGCATCCGCACTTCGGTTGGCGTGTCCCTGTTGCCGGCCGGCGAAGAGGCTGGAGACGACGAGTCCGCGCCGGAATGAGTGCCCGCTAATTCGTGGGCAGGCGACGCATGGACAACGAGGGTCAAGGGTCGGGCGACGAAGCCCGGACAGACTCGCGTGCCGAGTTGCGTCAGCGGGCTTTGCGACTGCTGACGCGGCGGGAGCACGCCCGTCTGGAATTGCGCCGCAAACTCGCCCCCCATGCCGAAAGCCTTGACCTGCTCGACGAGGTGCTCGATGAATTGGCGCAGTCCGGCTGGCTCAGCGAGGTCCGTTTCGTCGAGTCGATGATCCATCAGAAGGCCGGACGCTTCGGCTCGGCCCGTATCCGCCGCGACCTGCAATTGCGCGGAGTCTCGGCTCAGCACAGCAGTGAGGCCGTCGCAGTTCTGAAGGACAGTGAGCTGGATCGGGCGCGGGCGGTGTGGCAGCAGAAGTTCGGACGAGCCCCAGCCGACCTGCGCGATGCGGCGAAGCAGATGCGCTTTCTGCTCGGCCGTGGTTTTGCTGCCGACGTGGTGAGGCAGGTTGTGCCGAAGGTCGAGGTATCCTCGGTGCCATGATTTCCGGACTGCTTCGCTGGTTTCTTCTGGCGGCTGCCTTGGTGCTGGTCGCCACGGTTTTTGAGGGCATTCAGGTGCGCAGCTACCAGGCGGCGCTGGGGATCGCCTTTGTGCTGGGGCTGCTCAACGCCTTCGTGCGGCCCCTGCTGATTCTGTTGACGCTGCCGGCCACCGTGCTGACGCTCGGGCTGTTTCTGTTTGTCATCAATGCGCTGATGTTCGAGCTGGCCGACTGGCTGCTCGACGGATTTTCGGTCGGCAGCTTTTCCCAGGCACTGTTGGGCTCGCTGCTCTACAGCGTCTGCGGCGTGATCATCGACACAGCCATCCCACAGCTGCTGGGTCGGCATCGCCATCCCCTTCCGCCGCAGCGCTGAGGCTGCGGGCGTATCGGTTCAAAGCCGCCGGTGTTCCAGCGCCGGCAGCCGGGTGCGCACACTGAGCTGTTCGTCGAGATTCATCAGCCCGCCGGCTAGCCCCGGTCCCTCAGGCAACACGTCGATCACCCGGCCCCAGGGGTCGATCAGCATCGAGTGACCCCAGGTTCGCCGCCCATTGGCGTGCAATCCTCCCTGACCGCTGGCCAGCACATGGCACTGGTTCTCCACGGCACGGGCACGAAGCAGCAGTTCCCAGTGCGCTTGACCCGTGGTGTCCGTGAAGGCCGCCGGCACCAGCAGCAGATCACAGGGTGGGCTGCAGAGCTGTCGGTACAGCTCGGGAAAGCGCAGGTCGTAGCAGATCGATAACCCGATCCTCAGCGAGCGCCCGGCACGGCTGCGGGCTTCGAAGGCGACGGGCTGGTTTCCCGCGCACTGCGTGGTCGATTCGTCGTAGTGGCGCTCGCCATCCCGGAAGCGAAACAGGTGGATCTTGTCGTACCGGGCCACCTGGCGGCCTTGCGGGTCGAAGACCAGCGTGCTGTTGGTGACGTGCTCGGGGTCGTCCGGACGGCGCAGGGGCATCGAGCCGCCCACCAGCCAGATCCCATGCCGAGCCGCCTGCGCAGCCAGCCAGTGCTGGATCGGCCCTTGGCCGAGCGGCTCGCCGATCAGCAGCTTGTCCCGATCGCCTCCGCCCATCTGGCAGAAATATTCGGGCAGCAGCACGAGTTCGGCGCCGCGTGCGGCGGCTTCGGCGATGAGTGACTCGGCGGCCGCGAGATTGGCCGAAACCTCCGGCGATGAGACCATCTGGATGGCGACGACGTGCATGGGAATTCCGGCCTGAGATGAATCGGTTCAGCAGATTGACCCCCTGTCAGGGTCAAGCGGGGGGTCGACGGCAGAATCGCACTCCGCGATCCGGCCGCGACCGAATCGGAACCATACCCGAGAACAAGCAGGAGACACCCGTTGATGACTGCCGATGTCAGTGCCGACCATTCGCGCTTTGTGCAACGTATCCGGCGGGTTCTCGCCGCTGACCTGAGCCTGTTGCCGCCGGGGGAACCGGACCGCCAGACCATGGCGGGCTGCATTGACGCCCTGCTGGCACGTGGACGCAGTCTGGCTGCGGCGCTGCGCATCACCCGGCAGCTGGTGATGGAGCGGCTGGCTGTGCTCGACGTCGAACAACAGGCACCGATGATGACGATCACCCGGGTGGTGACCGAACTGGCCGAGGTGACGCTGGATCGAGCGGTGCGTGCGGGTCGGTCTGAACTCGATGAGCGCCACGGGGCTGTGGTCGACGAGCAGGGTCGGCCGATCGATTTCTGGGTCGTCGGCATGGGCAAGCTCGGAGCGCGCGAACTCAATGTCTCCTCCGATATCGACCTGATCTACGTCTACGAGACCGACGGACAGACCCTCGGGCGGGCCCATGGCGCAGGCGTGATCAGCGCTCACGAATACTTCGCCCGACTGGCTCGCAGCCTGCAGCAGCTGATCGGCGAGGTGACCGAGGATGGTTTCGTCTTCCGGGTCGATCTGGCGCTGCGCCCCAATGGCAACTCCGGGCCGCCTGCCGTGAGTCTGGCGATGCTGGAGGAGTATTTCCTCGTGCAGGGACGGGAGTGGGAGCGCTTTGCCTGGCTCAAGAGCCGGGTGGTTGCTCCGCTGGACTCGGTGGCTTCCGGCCGCCCCAAGGCCTTGGCCGAAGTGGTTGCGCCGTTCGTCTACCGTCGGTACCTCGATTACGGCGTGTTCGAGGGTCTGCGCCAGCTGCATCGCAAGATTCGGGATGAGGCGACACGGCGAGCTGCGGGACGACCCGAGCGGGCCAACGACGTCAAGCTATCGCGCGGCGGCATTCGCGAGATCGAGTTCATCGTGCAGCTGTTGCAGGTGGTTCGCGGCGGTCAGTTCCCCGAGATCCGCACGCGCCAGACGCTCAAGGCACTAGAACGTCTGGCGCGTGTCGGCATGATGAAGCCGGAAACGGCCGAGCGGCTGGCGCAGGCCTACGTCTTTTTGCGTCGCATCGAGCACCGTATCCAGTTCCTCGACGATCAGCAGACCCATCTGTTGCCGACCCGCGACGATGATTTGCGCTGGATCGCGCGCTCGATGGGGCTGAACTGCAGCCCCGAGGCCTGTCAGATGCTCGACCAGCTCTGCACCCACCGCGAGTTCGTCGCCAGCGAGTTCGATACGCTGCTGCACGATGGTCGACAGCCCACGACAGGGGGCTGTCGAAGCTGTAGCACGACCGCGGTCAGCCTGGACAGCCCAGCCCTGCTCGAAGGGCTGGAGGGGGCCCTGGCCGATCGCGCCGCAGCTTTTGTCACCTCACCCCGGCTGACGATGCTGCGCGACGACGCCCGGCAACGCCTGGCCCGTCTGCTCAAGCGCGCCTTTGCAGCACGGACTGATGTGGGGGATGAGGCGCTGTTGCGTTTTCTGGATTGGCTGGAACCACTGCTGCGCCGCGACAGCTATCTGGCTCTGCTGGCCGAACGCCCGGTGGTGCTCGGGCGGCTGCTGCGGCTGCTGGGTCTGGCGCGCTGGCCCAACCGATACCTGATGCGTCATCCCGGCGTGATCGACGAGCTGGCGGATCCGCGGCTCGATCACAATCGCTTTGATCCGCAGCAGTACCGCCGGGAACTGGATGAACGTCATCAGGCCTGGGTGCGCTCAGGCGAGGCCGACGAAGGGGCGCTGCTGGATACGCTGCGCCGAGCCCATCAGGCGGAGACCTTCCGCACTCTGGTGCGCGATGTCGAAGGGGAGCTGGGGGTTGAGCAGGTCGCGGACGATCTGTCGGCGCTGGCCGATGCCAATCTGGACTGCGTGCTCGACTGGGGCTGGCAGCACCTGCGTCAGCGCCACCGCGATCAGCACCGGGTCGCGGTGATCGCCTACGGCAAGCTCGGCGGCAAGGAACTGGGCTACGGCAGCGATCTCGATCTGGTCTTCGTCTACGACGATGATGACGATCGGGCTGCCGAGATCTACAGCGCCTTCGTGCGCAAGATCCTGACCTGGCTGTCGTTGCAGACGGCTTTCGGCATGCTCTACGAGATCGACACCGCACTGCGCCCGAACGGTAATTCGGGGTTGCTGGTGACCTCTATGGCGGCGTTCGAGCGCTATCAGCTTCAACGAGGCAGCAACACTGCCTGGACCTGGGAGCATCAGGCCATCACCCGGGCTCGCTGGTGCGCTGGTTTGCCCGCACTGGCCGGGCGTTTCGAGGCAGTGCGGCGCGGCGTGCTGACCGCTCAGCGGGAACCCGACACGTTGCGTCAGGAAATCGGCTCGATGCGCGAGCGGGTGCGCAAGGCGCATTCGGTGCCAGCCGATCGCTACGACGTCAAGCATTCGGCCGGCGGCATGATGGATGTGGAGTTCGCCGTACAGCAGCTGGTACTGGCCCACAGCGCAGGCCAGCCCGAGCTGCTGGACAACGTCGGCAACATCGCGTTGCTGCGACGGGCTGAGGCGCTGGGCCTGCTTCCGGCGGGTCAGGGCGTCGCAGCGGCGCGGGCCTACCGGGCGCTGCGGCAGGTGCAGCATCGCGCCCGGCTCGACGAGCGTCCGACTCAGATCGAGCTGTCGGGCATGGATGCCGAAACCGCTGAGCACAGGGCCGCCGTGCTGGCCCTGTGGAAGACCGTGTTCGGCTGACCGAGGTTAGATCTCGACCTTCGAGCCCAGTTCGACGACGCGGTTGGTCGGCAGATAGAGGAAGTCTGCCGCCGCCGCCGCGTTGTGGTGCATGCCGGCGAAGAGCTTTTCTCGCCACATCGCCATGCCATCGCCCACGGTCGGGATCACGATATCGCGCGACAGGAAGTAGCTCGTATCCATGTCGTCCAACGGCACACCTCGGCCGCGCAGCAGCTTGAGGGCTTCGGGCACATCCGGATCGTTCTTGAAGCCGAAGTTCAGCGTCACCTGCCAGCAGTCGTGGCCGAGGGGCTCCATGGCGATGCGGTCCTCGAAACCAATCCAGGGCACATCATGGTGGCGCACGGTCACGAACAGGTTGTGTTCGTGCAGCACCTTGTTGTGTTTGAGGTTGTGCATCAGCGCATTGGGGGTCAGCCCTTGTTCGGCCGACAGAAATACGGCGGTGCCGCTGACCCGGGTCGGCGGGCTGACGAACACGGCCTCAAGGAAGCTGCGTAGATCGATGGCTTCGCTGCGCAGGTGCTCGCTCATGATGCGGCGGCCTTCGCGCCAGGTCGTCATCAGCGCGAACATGCCCAGTCCGATCACCAGCGGGAACCAGCCCCCTGCGAACAGCTTGAGCATGTTCGAGGCGAAGAACGACACGTCGATGACAAAGAAGAAACCAGTCGCCGCCACACACAGCGGTAGCGGATAGCGCCAGCCGTAGCGGATCACGAAGAAGGTCATGATCGTGGTGATGGTCATGTCCAGCGTCACCGCGATGCCGTAGGCTGAGGCCAGGTTCGACGAGGACTTGAACAGCGCCACGGCCAGCACGATCAACACGAACAGCCCCCAGTTGATGAAGGGCAGGTAGATCTGACCCGTATCGCGCACGGAGGTGTGCAGGATGCGCATGCGCGGCAGCAGCCCCAACTGAATCGCCTGCTTGGTCACCGAGAAGGCAGCCGAGATCAGCGCCTGCGACGCGATCACCGTGGCGGCCGTGGCCAGCCCGACCAGCGGCAGCTGCGCCCAGTCCGGGGCCATGTGGAAGAAGGGGTTGTCGATCGCCTCGGGTTCGTTCAGCAGCATCGCCCCTTGACCGAAGTAGTTGACCACCAGGGCCGGGGCAACAAAACCGTACCAGGCGATGCGGATCGGGCGCTTGCCGAAGTGGCCCATGTCGGCATAGAGCGCCTCCCCCCCGGTGACGCACAGCACCACGGCGCCCAACGCGACAAAGGCGACCACCTGATGCTCGGAGAAGAACCGCAGCGCATACAGCGGGTTCAGCGCCACCAGCACGCCGGGATTGGCCAGGATATGCGGCGCGCCGAGCAGCACCAGCACGATGAACCAGATCAGTGTGATCGGTCCGAAGAACTTGCCGATGCCACCCGTGCCAAAGCGTTGCACGGCGAATAGCCCGGTCAGGACGACCAGCGTGATCGGAATGACGAAGCTGTGCAACTGCGGCGCGGCGATCTCCAGCCCCTCAACCGCTGACAGCACCGAGATGGCCGGGGTGATCACGCCGTCACCGTAGAAGATTGCCGTGCCAAACATGCCGGCTGCCATCAGGGCCGCATGGGTGCGGGGGCGGTCCGCCACGGCGTGGGTCGCCAGGGCCAGCATCGCGATCAGCCCACCTTCGCCATGGTTGTCGGCGCGCAGGATCAGCAGCACGTACTTCAACGAGACGATGATGGTCATCGTCCAGAACACCAGCGATAGCACACCCAGGATGTTGTCGGTGTTCACCGGGACGTGACCGGCGTGGAAGATTTCCTTGAGGGCATAGAGCGGGCTGGTGCCGATGTCGCCGTAGACGACACCCAGGGCTCCCAGGGTCAGGGCCGCCAGGGCCTTGGGCGACGAAGCCGCTTCGGATTGGTTGGACAAGATGTCAGTCCTGCAACAGAGAGATCAGGCCGCCGGCGCGGTCCAGGGCCACCAGATCATCGCAACCGCCAACATGGGTGTCGCCGATGAAGATCTGGGGCACGGTGCGTCGTCCGGTCTGGCGGATCATGACATCGCGCTGTGCCGGGTCAAGATCGATACGAATTTCCTCGATCGCAGCGACGCCACGCTGCGACAGCAGGGACTTGGCCCGCACGCAGTACGGGCAGACCTGCGTCGTGTACATGCGGACCGGCTTCATGCCGAAGTCTCGACGGGCAGGTGAGCCGAGCGCCACGACTGCATGCCGCCGCTGACCACGTGGACCTTCTCGTAGCCAGCCTTCATCGCCAGACCGGCGGCCCGCGAGGCGCGCCCGCCCGAGGCGCACAGCAGGATCAGCGGCAGTGTCTTGTTGGTGGGCAGATTGCGTGAGCCGTCGAAACTGCCCAGCGGAATGTTGCGGGCGCCGGTGGCATGACCCGCGGCGAACTCGGTCGGCTCGCAGACGTCGATCAGAACCGCCTTGTCGCGGTTCATCAGCATGACGGCATCCTGGGCAGAAATCGCGTTGCGGCCGCCTCCGCCGAGTGTGGGCCAGAACAGCATCGCTCCGGTCACCAGGGCAGTCACGATCCAGATCCAGTTGTCGAGAAGGAAGTTCACGGTGTGTGACGGCGCGGCTGCGCTCGGTCCGAGGGGGTTGAGAAGAGCAGGATTATAAAATTTGCGGGTTTACCTCAACCGAAGTGTTCGTCCATGTACAAACTTGTCCTGATCCGCCACGGCGAATCGACCTGGAATCTGGAAAACCGTTTCACCGGCTGGACTGATGTCGAGCTGACCGCCACCGGGGTGGCGCAGGCCAAGGCGGCGGGTGCGTTGCTCAAGGCCGAGGGCTATGAGTTCGACGTGGCCTACACCTCGGTGCTCAAGCGGGCCATTCACACCCTGAACCATTGCCTGGAGGCGATGGAACGCGACTGGCTGCCGGTGGTCAAGGACTGGCGACTGAACGAACGTCACTATGGCGGTCTGCAGGGACTGAACAAGGCCGATATGGCCAAGCAGTACGGCGATGCGCAGGTGCTGGTGTGGCGCCGCAGCTACGACACGCCGCCGCCGCCGCTGGAAGCCGATGACCCGCGCGGTCAGCGTCAGGATCTGCGCTACGGCAAGCTCGATGCCGAGCAGATTCCGCTGACCGAGTGCCTGAAGGACACGGTCGCTCGCGTCCTGCCCTGCTGGAACGATGTGCTGGCTCCGGCGATCAAGTCGGGTCAGCGCATTGTGTTGGCGGCGCATGGCAACTCGATCCGCGCCCTGGTCAAGTACCTGGATGGCATCAGCGACAGCGACATCGTCGGCCTGAACATCCCCAACGGCATTCCGCTGGTCTATGAGCTGGATGCCGATCTCAAGCCGATCCGCTCGTATTACCTGGGCGATGCCGAAGCTGCTGCCAAGGCTGCCGCTGCGGTGGCCAGCCAGGGCAAGGCCTGATCACGCACGGCCGGATTCGATATGCCGCGTTTCGCTGCCAATCTGACGATGATGTACGGGGAGCACCCGTTTCTTGATCGCTTCGAGGCGGCGGCGCGCGATGGCTTTCGGGCAGTCGAGTTCCTCTTCCCTTACGACCAGCCGATGGCCGAGTTGGCGGCTCGACTCAAGGGGGCCGGGGTGCAGCAGGTGTTGTTCAATCTGCCGCCGGGGGACTGGGCCGCCGGTGAGCGGGGGCTGGCGGCGTTGCCGGGTCGTGAAGCCCAATTCCGCCAGTCGGTCGATCTGGCGCTGCGCTGGGCCGCAGCCCTGGGGTGCCCGCGGCTTCACGTGATGGCTGGGGTCATGCCGGCGGGTAGCGAGCGGGCGGCGATGCATGCGACCTATGTCGATAACCTGCGTCATGCGGCACGGCAGGCTGCCGCCGCCGGGGTGGCGCTGACCATCGAACCGTTGAATCCGCGCGACATGCCCGGCTATTTCCTGACGCATCAGCAACAGGCACACGACTTCGTGGCGGAGGTAGGCGAGCCGGCGCTGGGCGTACAAATGGACTTCTATCACTGCCAGATCGTCGAAGGCGATCTGCTGAGCCGGCTGCGTCACCATCGAACGGGTGTCAGCCATGTACAGATTGCCGGGGTGCCGGATCGGCACGAACCCGACCAGGGCGAAGTCAACTACACCGCGATCCTGGAGGAGCTGGATCGGCTCGGCTACGACGGCTTCGTCGGCTGTGAGTACCGGCCGCGAGGGGCGACCTCGGCTGGGCTGGGCTGGTTGTCCCCCTGGCTGCGGGGATAGTCGCTCGTCACAATCCGTGACGTTCAGCCGCGAATTGCGATCGGGATGATCGCGGTGGCCTGGGCTACCTGAATCCGGGTTAAGCCCCGTGAGAAGATCCAACTCGAATTCGGATCCTGCTGCCGTGAGGCCAGCCGTGAAGCTCCAGCGCCTGTTCAAGCCGGGGTAACAGCTGACGCAGCTTGGCGGCCGCCGAGGGGTTGAGGACCAGCAAGGTCCAGCCTTCTTCGTCGACCGGACCGGGCCGGATGGACTGGCGCAGCGCTGCAGGAATCAGCGGACGCACGGCCTCCATCCGCCTTGAAGCTTCCGCTAGACGCTGTTGCAAGCGTTGCAGGGGCTCACAGCCAGACAGGGCCAAGCCGAGTGGAATGGCATCGGGCACCAGCGCCCGGGGACGTTCCGGTTTCACGCAAGGAGTGTAGCGTCGTGGATATTCTGATCACGCACGGGCGATCTGCCCGAAGTCGGAGCTTGCACCTGGAACGGTGGCAGCTGGCGATTCTGTTGCTGGGCGCGTTCTCTTTGTTGCTGGCCCTGTCCGGTGCCATCTACCACCTGATCTTCTTGAAGGCGGCACGTGAGGGCTGGCCGTTCATCGGCGACCTGGTGCACATGATCGCCAAGGACGAATTCGAGCAGCGCGACCGCTTCATGAAGGAAAACCTCAATGCGATGGCGCAGAAGGTGGGCGAGATGCAGGCCAAGATGGTCAAGCTCGAAGCGGTCAGCCTGCGCGTCTCCGGTCTGGCAGGGATCAAGCCCGAGGAGCTTAAGGCGATCGAGGCGGCGGTGGCAGCCTCGGCCAGCGCATCCGCTGCCGAAGCGATTCATCCCCCAGCTCCCAGTGCCTCTGGTGCCGAGGCCGCCTCGGCCGTACAGCCCGCTGTCAGCACCGGGGGGCGTGGGGGGCCGTTTATTCCGGCTGATACCCCGTCGTTCACCTATCTGAATCAGATGATGGATCGGCTGGACGAAATGTCCGACTACCGATCGGACGTGTTCACGCTGTCCGAATCGAATCTGCTGGAAAGCAAGATTGAATCCCTGTCGATGCCGAGCATCGCGCCGGTGGTCGGCCCGATCGGTTCAGGCTTTGGCTTCCGGGTTGATCCGTTCACCGGGCGCGCTGCGCTGCACACCGGGCTGGACTTCCCGGTGGCGATCGGCACGCCGATCCGTGCAGCTGCCGGCGGGGTGGTGATCTCGACCCTGACGCTGCCGAGCTACGGCCAGATGGTCGAGATCGACCACGGCAATCGCCTGCATACCCGTTACGCCCACTCGTCCAAGATCCTTGTTCGCACCGGGCAGATGATCAAGCGAGGCGATGTGGTGGCGTTGGTCGGCTCGACCGGGCGTTCTACCGGGCCTCACCTGCACTTCGAGGTGCTGTTTGACGGCGTTCCGCAGAACCCGGCCAAGTTCCTTGCTCGAGGAAACAAGCCCGAAGGGGAGACCAAGACGGCCTCGGCAAAGGCGGGCTCCAAGGCGGGCAACAAGTCGAGTAAAGCGACGTCAAAGGCCCCCAAGAAACGCCAGACGCACTGAAACAGTCCGCAGGTGGGTGGGTGATACACTCGCCCGCAATTTTTCGGTGCCCCTGGCGGGCGTAGGGCGTCGTGGCCGGAAGGCCCGGCGCCCTCGCGCTTTGCGGGGGGTCCGTTCATCCCTTTCCCCAGCCGCGCACCCCCATGTTGCCCAAGCTCCTCACGAAAATCTTCGGCAGCCGCAACGAACGACTGCTCAAGCAGTACCGTCAGATCGTTGCGCAGATCAATGCCCTGGAGCCGCGATTCGAGTCGATTTCCGACGACGAATTGCGCCAGCAGATCCAGGCCCTGCGTCAGCGGGCGGCCGAGGGAACTTCGCTGGATGCCCTGCTGCCCGAAACCTTTGCGCTGGTGCGCGAGGGCAGCAAGCGCGTTTTGAAGATGCGCCACTTCGACGTGCAGCTGATCGGCGGTATGGCGCTGCACTTCGGCAAGATCGCCGAAATGCGCACCGGCGAAGGCAAGACGCTGATGGCCACCCTGCCGGTGGTGCTCAATGCACTGTCCGGCAAGGGCGTCCATGTCGTGACGGTCAACGACTATCTGGCGCAGCGTGACGCAGAGTGGATGGCGCGCCTGTACAACTTCCTCGGGCTGTCGGTCGGCATCAACCTGCCGCAGATGGGCCGCCAGGAAAAGCAGTCAGCCTATGCCGCAGACATCACCTACGGCACCAACAACGAGTACGGCTTCGACTACCTGCGCGACAACATGGTCTATGAGGCCGGCGACCGCGTACAGCGCATGCTGAACTTCGCCATCGTCGACGAGGTGGATTCGATCCTGATCGACGAGGCGCGAACGCCGCTGATCATCTCGGGGCAGGCCGAGGATCACACCGAGCTGTATGTGCGCATCAACGAGATCGTGCCGATGCTCAAGAAGCAGATCGGCGAGGCCGATCCGCGCACCGGCGAGGGCGTAATCGAGCCGGGGGACTTCACCTCCGACGAGAAGTCGCACCAGGTCTTCCTGACCGAGGACGGCCACGAGCACGCCGAACGTCTGCTGACCCAGGCGGGTTTGCTGGTCGAGGGCGCCTCGCTCTACGACGCCGCCAACATCACGCTGATGCATCACCTGTATGCAGCGCTGCGGGCCCATCACCTCTATCACCGCGACCAGCACTATGTGGTGCAGCCGGGTGAGGACGGTGAGCTGGAGGTGATCATCGTCGACGAGTTCACCGGCCGGCTGATGCAGGGGCGCCGCTGGTCTGACGGTCTGCACCAGGCCGTCGAGGCCAAGGAAGGCGTGCCGATCCAGGCCGAGAACCAGACGCTGGCCTCGATCACCTTCCAGAACTACTTCCGCATGTACGGCAAGCTCGGTGGCATGACCGGCACGGCCGACACCGAAGCCTACGAGTTCCAGGAGATCTACGGTCTGGAGACGGTGGTGATTCCGCCGAATCGTCCGACCCAGCGTCGCGACGAGCTGGATCTGATCTACAAGACCGCCCGCGAGAAGTACAACGCGATCAAGGACGACATCCTCGACTGCTACGAGCGCGGTCAGCCGGTGCTGGTCGGCACCACCTCGATCGAGAATTCCGAGCTGATCAGCCATCTGCTGACTCAGGCCAACCTGCCGCATCAGGTGCTCAACGCCAAGCAGCACGCCCGCGAGGCCGAGATCGTTGCGCAGGCCGGCCGGCCGAAGATGGTCACCATCGCCACCAATATGGCGGGCCGCGGCACCGACATCGTGCTCGGTGGCAACGTCGAGAAGCAGGTGCAGCTGCTCGAAGCCGATGCTTCGATCCCCGAGGCCGACAAGGCCGCTCGCATCGCGCAGCTGCGCGACGAATGGCAGGGCCTGCACGAGCAGGTCAAGGCGCTTGGTGGTCTGCGCATCGTCGCCACCGAACGCCACGAATCGCGTCGCATCGATAACCAGCTGCGCGGCCGCTCCGGCCGTCAGGGTGACCCGGGCTCGTCGCGCTTCTACCTGTCGCTGGAAGACCCGCTGATGCGTATCTTCGCCGGCGACCGCGTCAAGGCGATCATGGACCGCCTGAAGATGCCCGAGGGCGAGGCGATCGAGGCCGGTATCGTCAGCCGCTCGATCGAAGGCGCGCAGCGCAAGGTCGAGGCGCGCAACTTCGACATGCGCAAGCAGCTGCTGGAATACGACGACGTCTCCAACGATCAGCGAAAGGTGATCTACGCCCAGCGTAACGAGCTGCTCGAAAGCGCCGAGATCGGTGAGCAGTTGACCCATCTGCGCCGGGGCGCCATCACCGACGTGGTGCGCACCTTCGTGCCGGTCGAGTCGGTCGAGGAGCAGTGGGATCTGGCGGGGCTGGAGAAGGTGCTGCGCGACGAATGGCATGTGCTCGTCGAGCTGCAGGATCTGGCCAAGCGCAGCGATGTGATCAGCGATGACGACATCGTTGAAGCGGCCGTCAATGCGGCCGATGCTGCCTTCGCCGCCAAGCTCGAACTGGCCGGGGGTGAGCAGTTCTACGGCTTCGGCCGGATGATCCTGTTGCAGTCGCTCGACACCCACTGGCGCGAGCATCTGGCGGCGCTGGACTACCTGCGCCAGGGCATCCACCTGCGCGGCTACGCCCAGAAGAATCCGAAGCAGGAATACAAGCGCGAGGCCTTCGAGCTGTTCAGTCAGCTGCTCGACGCAGTGCGTCAGGACGTGACCCGCGTGCTGATGACGGTGCGCATCCAGACCCGCGAGGAAGTCGAGCAGGCGGCCCTGGCGATCGAAGAGCAGGCCAGCCAGCTCAGCCACGTCACCTACACCCATCCGAACGAGGACGGCAGCGTCAGCCGCGACGAGGTGGCGACGGCCGAATCGGCCCGGCAAGTCGCTGAAGTGCCACGCGTGGGTCGCAACGAGCCCTGTCCGTGCGGCAGCGGCAAGAAGTACAAGCAGTGCCATGGCAAGCTGAGCTGATGGCGGTGAGTGCCTGAGCCCTCACTTGCGGGGGTTTGGGCAAATTCGCACGGCCAAGTGATGACGGGGACCAACAGTCCCCGTTTTTCATGGGGCGTCGTCGCCATGCTTGTCGGCCATGGACCGACAGCTGCTGCACCGGGCTCCGGAGCATTTCCACACCCCCCGACTGCGGATCGAGAAGATCCGCATCGACCATGCCGACGCGCTGCGCGATGCCGTTCATCGCGCTGGCGATAACTGGCGTTTCATCGAATGGGCTGGCCAGGGTCTGTGGGACCGGGAGCACGCTCAGATGTTCTGCAGCATGTCGCGCATGGCGATGGAGCAGGATGGTGCGGTGCTGAGCTATGTAGTCAGCGAGAGCCGCCGCGACGCCGATCCGTGGCCCGGTCGATTCGTGGGCATGATCGACCTACACAGCTTCCAGCCCCGGCACCGGCACTGTCAGGTTGGCTATGTGTGCGACGTGGCCATGCAGGGGCGCGGGCTGATGCGCGAAGCTGTCTCGGCGGTGGTCGATCTCGGGCTGACCCGGCTGCAGATGCAGCGCATCGAGGCCTGGTGCGACCCGCTCAATCTGCGATCGATCCGGTTTGCGCGCAGTCTGGGCTTTGAGCCCTCTGAAACCCTGTCCTGGCGTCGGTCGGACATCGTGGTGCTGGCCTGCGAGGCCCGGCGCATCCCTACAATCGGCGCTTTTGCCTGAACCCTCCGCGCCATGCCCGTCAACCTCTCCGCCCCGAATCCCCAGGACCTTCACCCCGTTGCCGGTGTGCAGATCGGTATCGCCATGGCCGGCGTGCGCAAGGCCAACCGACGCGACCTGACCGTGTTCCGGCTGGCTCCGGGCTCGACGGTGGCGGGTGTGTTCACCAAGAACCGCTTCTGTGCCGCGCCGGTGCAGCTCAGCCGTGCCCATCTGGCGGTCGCTGCGGCGGGGGGGGCGGAGATCGGCGCACTGGTGATCAACACCGGCAATGCCAACGCCGGCACCGGCGAGGACGGGCTGGCTCGGGCTCTGCAGGTCTGTGAAGCCACCGCAGGCCTGTTGGGCCTGCAGCCGCAGCAGGTGCTGCCATTCTCGACCGGCGTGATCATGGAGACGCTGCCGAGCGAGCGCATCGTCGCCGGCCTGCC
>DALYHR010000019.1:0-15891 GCA_031970775.1 Burkholderiaceae bacterium
CATCAGCAGATCTGGGCCGCGATCGCCCGGCTGATCGGGGCGAGCAAGCCGGCCGACGTCATCACCGTCTTCGAGCAGCTGCAAAGCCTGGGTCAGGCCGAAGCGGCCGGCGGCATTCCTTACCTGAACGCGCTGGCCCAGAGCGTGCCCAGCGCGGCCAATCTGCGCCGCTACGCCGAGATCGTTCGTGAGCGGGCGATCCTGCGCAAGCTGGTGCAGGCCAGCGACGAAATCGCCGCCAATGCCTTCAACCCGATGGGTCGCGGCGTGGCGCAGATCCTCGACGAAGCTGAAGGCAAGATCTTTCAGATTGGCGAGGAAGGCTCGCGCAACCGCCAGGGCTTCCAGTCGATGGACAACCTGGTGGTTCAGCTGATCGACCGGGTGCAGGAGCTGTCCGAAAGCGGGGCCGGTGACGTGACCGGCGTACCCAGCGGCTTCTACGATCTGGACCGCATGACCGCCGGCCTGCAGCCGGGTGACCTGGTGATCCTGGCTGCGCGGCCGTCGATGGGGAAAACCGCCTTCGCCTTGAACATCGGCGAGCACGTCGCCGTCAAGGAAGGGCTGCCGGTCGTGGTGTTCTCGATGGAAATGGGCGCGTCGCAGCTGGCGCTGCGGATGGTCGGCTCGCTGGGGCGGATCGATCAGCAGCACCTGCGCACCGGGGCGCTGCGCGATGACGAGTGGGGGCGGCTGTCCGAGGCGGTTGATCAGCTGCGCAATGTCAGCGTCTTCATCGACGAAACCCCGGCGCTTAACCCGGCTGAACTGCGGGCGCGGGCACGTCGGCAGGCGCGGCAGTGCGGCAAGCTCGGGCTGATCATCATCGACTATCTGCAGTTGATGAGTGGCACGGGCAGCTCCAGCAGCGAAAACCGCGCCACCGAGATTTCTGAAATCTCACGGGGCCTCAAAGCCCTGGCCAAGGAGCTGCAGTGCCCGGTGATTGCGCTGTCTCAGCTCAACCGCTCGGTCGAAACCCGCACCGACAAGCGGCCGATGATGAGCGATCTGCGTGAATCAGGCGCGATCGAGCAGGATGCAGATGTCATCATGTTCATCTACCGCGATGACTACTACAACAAGGACTCGAAGGAGCCGGGCGTGGCCGAGATCATCATCGGCAAGCAGCGGAATGGTCCGGTCGGTACGGTCAAGCTGGCGTTCATGAAGCCGTTGACCAAGTTCGAGAACCTGGCCCCCGGCTACGACAGCGGCAGCGAGTACTGAGACCGTTACCGGTCTCAGGGGTTGCTCAGCGGCCGAACAGGCCCTTGAGCTTGTTCTGTACCTGCTCCTGTGCCTTGTCCTTGAGCTGCTGCGAGGCTGAGGCTGCCTGGGCTTGCGCCTGGGCCTTGGCCTTTTCAGCAGCCGATGCTGCGCCCGAGTTGGCCACGGCCTGATTCAGACCCTGTTTGAGGGTATTGCCGGCCGCACCCGTCGCAATGTCACCCCACTGGATTTTCCAGCTCATCGCCGTGAAGGGGCCGTTCAGACGCACCGGCACGGTCAGACCCTTGAGCGCTGCATCGGTGCTGCCCTGGCCCTGCGCCGTGCCGGTGACGGTGGCGCGGGCGGTGTAGTCCAGGCTCGAGGTCGGCAGGTTGACCCAGCCCGAGCCGCCCAGGCGCAGGAATGGGCTCTTCATGTCGAGATCGCGGTTGTTGGCCACGCCGTCGAGGATCTGGAAGGTGGCGTTCAGTTCAGAGAAGTCGGTCTTCTCGGTCTGCTTGGCCGCCTGCACCGCATCCTGCTTCAGGCTCAACGAGGCCTTGAACTCGCGCAGCGAACGCGCCAGGTTGATGCCCTGAATCGCACCGTCGCGCAGCTGCACCGCAGCGTTGCCGTTGAGCGCGGCTTTGAAGGCGTTGACGCTGGCACCGTGGGTCGTGACATCGACCTTCACCGTGCCCTTGCCGGCCAGCAGATCGAGGTTGGCGACATCCTTGAGCAGGTTCTGAATCTCGATGCCGGCCGCATTCAGGCGCACACCCACCGCCTGCTGCGCCGGGTTGGTGTTGGCGCTGGCGGTGATCTGGCCGTCGATCTGGCCGCTCCAGGCCTTCAGGCCCAGCGGTGCAACCTGCAGATGGCCGCCGTCGAGCTTGGCGTGGACGACGACGTCGTTCAGCGCATAGGGCTTGTAGCGGAACTGATTGATGCGCAGGTCGACATCGGCATCGATCGCCTTCAGGCCGGCCAGGCTGACCGGAATGTCGGCGGCCGGGGCGGAAGCCGCAGCCTCAGGCGCCTTGGGCGCACGCGGCGGCAGCAGGGCATCCAGATCCAGCTCGCCAAAGCGGGCGGTGGTCGCCAGGCGGGCTCGGGCACCCGGGGCGGCCGGCGCATCGAACTGGCCGTCGATCTTGAAGTCCTGCTGATTGATCTGACCGGCCAGCTGCCACAGCGTCTGCTTGGCCTTGACCGCGACCTGACCGGCTGCCTTGAGCGCGATCGGCTTCAGATTCGGGTCCTGAACCTGCGCGTCGATGACCAGCTTGTCCAGACCGTACTCGGCGGTGGGCGGCTGCGCGCGCAGATCGGCCTGGATCGAGCCGGACATGCGGGTCGGGCCAGTCGCGCCGCCCAGCACCAGCTTGAAGGCGGGCACGCGCAGATGGCTGAAGCTGCCGGCCGGCGCACCCGACTCGATGCGGCCCTGCACCGCGGCCGGGCCTTCCAGCGAGAAGGAGCCGGCGATCGGCGCACCTTGCAGCTGTTCGCCCTGAACGGCCAGCTTGGGCCAGTTCAGCTCGACCTTGAGCGGATGAGCGCCTTGCGCATCCTTGAGCTGCCCCTGCACCAGGATCATCAGCTGCTCCAGGCCGATCTGCTGCGACTGCGGCAACAGGTCAAAGCTGGCCAGCTTCAGACGGGTGTCGTTCAGGCTGATCGCCGGGGTGGCCAGCGACAGATTCAGATCGAGATCGCGCGTCGACAGCACCATCGGCCGTTTCGGGGCGTCTTCCGACTGGGCACCCGGGTCAAAACGCAGCTTGAGCGAACCCTTCAGACCGGCTTCGATCGCCGGTTGACTGAGCTTGGCCTTGAGCGCCAGCTCGATCGGCGTCATCAGCTCGGGGCCGATGCGGCCGGTGCGCAGCAGGTCGAGCGAGACGTCGCCGTGGGTATGGCCGATCTCGTCGTCGATGCGGGCCTGAATCTGCTCCAGCACGATGGCGTTGACGTCAAAGCGCAGCGGAGAGCCTCCGGTAGCGGCGCCTGAGGCGGCGGCAACCGGCTTGGACGCAGCGGCTTCGGCCGGCTTGGCGCCCTTCGGGGGGCCGAGCAGATCGTCGATGTTCTGGTGACCTGCGGCATCGCGGCTGTAATGAACGGCCAGACCGCGGGCGCGCACCTCGTCGACCACCAGCTCCTTGTGCAGCAGCGGCCACAGCCGCACCGACAGCGCCGCCGATTCGAGGCGGACGAAATCGGCCGGGGCGGAAGCCGTTGCAGCGGCTGCGGCAGCAGCAGCGGGGGGGGCTTCGCTCAGCGCGACGCGATCCAGCCGCACTTCCAGGCGCGGAATCACGCCCAAAGTGATCGGGCCGTCAAGCCGCAGGGTGCGGCCGTAGTGGTCCTTGACCCAGTCGATCGCTACGCCCTTGTAACGGTTGGGGTCGAAGCTCAGGATCAGCGCGAACAGCGCCACCACGATCAGGGTCAGCAGGCCCGCCGCAGCGAGCAGGAGTTTTTTGGTCAGGCTCATAGGGGCGAGATTGTGCAAGAGCTTGGCCTCGGGCTGGCTGAGGCTCGGCACAATCCGGGGCCGCTGCGTCAGTGAACTCTGTGCGTTGCCTCCTCGTTTCCTTTTTTGTGAGCCCGACTTGAACTCTTCCCCGTGGAGCATCGCCGTGATCGGCGCCGGCCCGGCCGGTCTGATGGCCGCCGAGCAGATCCGCCGCCAGCTGCCCGAGGCCGTCATCGAGATCTTCGACGCCATGCCTTCGGCCGGGCGCAAGTTTTTGCTGGCCGGCAAGAGCGGGCTGAATCTGACCCACGCTGAAGCTGCCGAAGCCTTTCGCGCCCGCTACAGCCGGGGCGCAGCGACCGTGGCGGGCTGGCTGGATGACTTTGACGCCGAGGCTGTGCGCGACTGGGCTGCCGGGCTGGGCATCGAGACCTTCGTCGGCAGCTCTGGCAAGGTCTTTCCGGAAGGCATGAAAGCCGCGCCGCTGCTGCGCGCCTGGCTGCACCGGCTGCGCAGCTCCGGGGTGGTGACGCGCATGCAGCACCGCTGGACGGGCCGGCTGGAGCCGGTCGGATCTGGATGGCAAATCGGCTTCGAGACACCGCAAGGTGCCCGGATTGTCTCGGCGCACGCCGTGGTGCTGGCGCTGGGCGGCGGAAGCTGGTCACGGCTGGGTTCGGATGGCGCCTGGGTGCCGTGGCTGGCGCAGCAAGGGGTGAGTGTGGCCCCGCTGGAGCCGAGCAACTGCGGCTTCGAGGCGGGCTGGAGCCCCTATCTGATCGAGCGTTTTGCCGGTGCGCCGCTCAAGGGCGTGACGCTGCGCTTTAGTGACGCCGAGGGCGAGATCTTCGAGCGGCTGGGCGAAGCGGTGGTGACCGCAACCGGGCTGGAAGGCAATCTGATCTACGCCGCTTCAGCGCGGCTGCGCGAGGCCATCAACCGCCAGGGCCCGCTGACGGTAACGCTCGATCTGCTGCCGGCGCGCTCGTTGGATGAGTTGACCGCTGCGTTGGGCCGCGGCCGCGGTGCGCGCTCGCTGCCCAATCACCTGCGCGAAGTCGCCGGGCTGCACGGGGTCAAGGCGGCCTTGCTGCGCGAGGGGCTCTCAGCGCCCGACTGGTCGCGCCTGACGGCTGCGAACGCCAACCCGGCCTTGCTGGCTGCCCGCATCAAGGCCTTGACGGTGACGCTGCTGCGGCCGCGCCCGATCGACGAGGTCATCAGCACCGCCGGGGGCGTGCGGCTGGAGGCACTGGACGAGCAGCTGATGCTGCGTCAACTGCCCGGCGTGTTCTGTGCCGGCGAAATGCTTGACTGGGACGCCCCGACCGGCGGCTACCTGCTGACCGCCTGCCTGGCCGGCGGTCGCCGCGCGGGGGCGGGGGTGGTGGAGTGGCTGCGACGGGATTTACAGAACCTGCGCTGACCCGCCACGGCATGGCGGCAAAAGTCGTCTATGGCGTCACATCAAAGACTGTGCCTGACTGAGTTGGGCCTGCCACACGGCATTGACCTGTTCCCGCAACCAGATCACCGCCGGGTCGGCACCGTGCCGTGTGCTCCAGATCAGCATCTGCGGGATCGGGGCCATGTCGAACGGCACGGGGCGGCTCTCAAGGCCATAGCGGTCCAATGTGTCCATGAGGGTCAAGCTGGGCAAGGTGGCGATGAGATCGCTGTGCGCCAGCAGAGGGGCCACCGCTGAAAAATTGGGCACCCAGGCGCCGATGCGACGCTGAATGCCCTGAGCGCCGATCGATTGAGTGACAGGACTGCTGAGCCGATCGCCCACCCGGACCACGACGTGAGGCCAGCGTGACCAGGCCGTGCTGCCCCAGTCTGTCCAGGCCGGGTGTTCACGGCGGGCAAAGCAGGCCCAGTGCAGGGCGCCGGCGGCCGAACCCTCGATACCATCCGCCAGCCTCACCGAGGCTGGAACGATGGCCAGATCCAGATGCCCTTCGAGCAGATGCGCCTGCGTGGACTCGTTCGGGATCATCCACTCCAGTGCGACTGCGGGTGCCAGACGGAGCACTTGCTGCTGAAGTTGTGGGAAAAATGCCGTAGCAAAGTCTGGAGCGGCCAAACGGAACACGCGCTCGCTGCGAGCGGCCTCAAAGCTCTGACGCGGCGTGAGCGCTCTGGCGATGTCCGCCAGGATCGGCCGAACTTGTTCGGCCACCCTTTCCGCAAAGGGGCTGGCTTTCATGCCCTGCGCGGTCTTGACCAGCAGTGGGTCATCGAGTTGTTCCCGCAGCCGTGCCAGAGCGTGGCTGACGGCCGATTGGGTCCGGCCCAGTCGATGGGCAGCGCGAGTGACGTTGCGTTCGGTCATCAGCACGTCAAACACCAGTAGCAGATTCAGATCAATCCGGCGCAGATCAATTTCCTGCATGAGTCATGCATCCTTTCCATTCGACATCCATCAATGCGGCTCATATTCTCGGTGCGTCATGTGGAATATCGATGAAAGGATGATCATGAAATCAATCACTTGGCGGCTGTGTACCCTGATGGCGGCAGGACTGTGCGCGGTGTCGCTGGATGTTGTTGCAGCCGAAGGCGCCGTTGATCCTCTGCACGTCGCGATGAAAGGACACTGGAAAAGCATCGCCTGTGAGTTGCGACCTCAGGCTGCACCCAACCCCGGTGAACCGGTGCAATCTTCCTGGGTGACCCGGGATTTCAGATTCGATGGAACGGGCCGCTTCAAGGCCACCATCATCACGTACGGCGACGAATTCTGCGAAGTGCCGCTCAATGAGTTCAACTTCAGCGGACATGCCGAGCTTGGCGGGGCTAGCCGTGCCGCCAAGGGTGCCCGCGAGATCACCTATGTGCTGGATGAATCTCTCTCCATCACGCCTCGCTCGCCCATGGTGGTCGACATGATGGCCAAGCTGCCCCCGAAAGCCTGCGGCGATGAACCCTACCGGCTTGACCAAGCCCAAAGCATCCTGCGCAAGTCCTGCGTCCTGCTCAACAACATTGACTCAGGCCAAGTCGTCAAGGACCACGATCTGGTGTACCTCCACGGAAGTGGCCGCTACCAGATGCTGTTCATGGGGGCCAAGCACGTCAATGGATCCGGCTTCTATAAGCCGGAGAACCGGCCCAAGAGCGGTCTGCAGGTTCCACTGATGCGTACGCACTGAGGCGGCTTGCCGCGTTCACACCCCGCGCGCCCGGTCGGCCTTGAACTGCTGCTGGAAGGCCGCGAAGCGGCCGGCGTCGAGTGCATCGCGCACTTCCTGCATCAGGTTGAGGTAGTAGTGCAGGTTGTGGATGCTGGTCAGCATAGGGCCCAGCATCTCGCCGCAGCGGTCGAGGTGGTGCAGGTAGGCCCGTGAGAAGTTCTGGCAGGTGTGGCAGCCGCAGGTTTCATCGAGCGGGCGTTCGTCCGACTTGTGGCGGGCGTTGCGCAGCTTCAGGTCGCCAAAGCGGGTGAACAGATGGCCGTTGCGGGCGTTGCGGGTCGGCATCACGCAGTCGAACATGTCCACGCCGGCGGCCACGCCATCGACCAGATCCTCCGGCGTGCCCACGCCCATCAGGTAGCGCGGCTTGTGCGCAGGCAAGCGGTGCGGCGTGTGGTTCATGATGCGCAGCATCTCGTCCTTGGGCTCGCCGACCGAGACACCGCCGACCGCGTAGCCGGGGAAATCGAGTTCGACCAGCGCGTCGAGCGACTCCTGGCGCAGGTTCTCGAACATGCCGCCCTGCACGATGCCAAACAGCGCATTCGGGTTGGCCAGCCGCTCGAACTCGGCCTTGGAGCGCTTGGCCCAGCGCAGGCTCAGTTCCATCGAGTTGCGCGCTTCCTTCTCGGTGGTGATGTGGCCAGTGGCGCCAGCGGCGGGCTTGCCGCCTTGCCAATACGGCGTGCACTCGTCGAACTGCATGACGATGTCCGAGTTCAGCACGGTCTGGATCTGCATCGAGACCTCGGGGGTCAGGAACAGCTTGTCGCCGTTGACCGGCGAGGCGAACTTGACGCCTTCCTCGCTGATCTTGCGCATATCGCCCAGGCTCCAGACCTGAAAGCCGCCCGAATCGGTCAGGATCGGCTTGTTCCAGCTCTCGAAGCGGTGCAGTCCGCCGAACTGCTTCATCACATCCAGGCCCGGGCGCATCCAGAGGTGGAAGGTGTTGCCGAGGATGATCTGCGCGCCCATCGCTTCGAGGTCGCGTGGCATCACGCCCTTGACGGTGCCATAGGTGCCCACGGGCATGAAGATCGGCGTCTGGATCACGCCATGGTTGAGGGTCAGGCGGCCGCGCCGGGCGTGGCCTTCGGTGGCGAGGAGGTCGAATTGCAGCATGGGCGCGATTGTCTCAGGCATGCCAGGGGTTGGGCGCTGTCGCTAGGTGACGACGGTTGGGCGTTTCAGGCTGTATCGGCCGTGGCAGGCTGCCGGTTTTGGCCTCGCAGCGGGCCAGATGGCCGTGATCGCAATCATGGGCTCAGCTGAGGTTTTTAGATTGGCCTCATGTCTGCTCCCCTCCTGAGGACCGAGATCCTCCGCACCGAAGCTGCCCTGGATGCTTTACGCATCGAGTGGCAGGCCGCTGCTGCGGCCGATGCGGGAATCAGTCTGTTCCTGACCTGGGACTATCTCGGCGCCCTTTGGCGCCATTTCCACCGAAAGAAGGATGAGCCCTGGCTGGTGGTGGTGCGCCGCCGCGGAGAGTTGGTCGGCCTATTGCCCCTGGTGCTCAGTCGGCACCGCACCGGGGGAGCCACGGTGCGAGTGCTGAGGTCAATGAGTCAATGGGAAGGGGCGGGCGCGGGTGTGCTCGCGGCCATTCCGACGGATCAGGTCTGGCAGGCGAGCTTTGCCGCCCTGGTGGCGGAGCGCCAGGCCTGGGATGCCCTGGATCTGCGTCAGCTCGATGAGCTGGCCTGGCCGCTGCGCCATCTCCACGAATTTGGAGCCGGCTGGCACTGCGAGGTGATCACGGATGGGGTGTCGGTTCGCCAGCCCTTGCAGATCGACGGGGCGCAGTGGTCGGCACAGTGCCCGGACCCCTTGAGGCTGGCGTTGCAACGCCGTGAAAGCCGCTGGCTGAGTGAACAGGGCAGCCCCTTGCAGTTCGAGATTGCAGACACCCCCGCCACGATCGGGGCAGCCTTCGACCGATACCTCGCGCTGGAGCAGCGCAGCAGGCGTTCAACGCGGCAATCGCTGATCGGGTCGAATCAGCGTCGCATGGCCTTCTATCGCGAACTGCTGCCGCAATTGGCGGCGCAGCGCAAGGCGGCTGTCTGGCTGGCGCTGCGAACGGATCCAGAGTCACCGGGGGCTGTGCAGCCAGTGGCTGGGCTGATCCGGCTCTTTCATCGCGATGAGGTCTACGAGCGTCATTTCACGGCCGACAAGGCCTACGCCGGCTACGCACCGGCCACGTTGCTGACGCTGGAAGTGCTGCGCCGCAGCCTGGGCGGGCGTTGGCGTGAATCCGTGCTGCCGGCGAACTTGACCGCCTTCGGTCAATCCCACGAGTTGGCTGACTGCTATGGCCTGCAGCGCAAGACCTGTCGTCTGGTGGTGCGGCAGTTGCAGGGCGCCGTCCCGCGTCTGGGCCATACCCTGGTTGAGGTCGTGCGGGGGCTGGGTCGGAAATCGCCGGGGCCGATCACTCCGGCGTAGCATGCCGGCATGGAGATTTTGATAGTTGATGATCACGTGCTGTTTCGGGATGGACTGGCGATGCTGGTCGAACAGCACTTTCCGCAGGTGGTGCTTCGGGAGGCCTCCAGCCTCTCTGCCGCCTTTCTTCAGTTGGGTACACCGCCTCGGGTCGAGCTGATCCTGCTCGATCTGGGGTTGAGCGACAGTGATGGCGTCGACACGATCGCCAAGCTGCGGGTGGCCGAACCCGAGTTGCCCGTGGTCGTGCTGTCGGCCGACGACCGGCCGGAAACCGTGGTGCGCTCGATTTCGGCCGGAGCCGCGGGGTTCATCCCCAAGACGGCACGGTCCGGGGTTATCGAGCGGGGGCTGCGTACCGTCTTCGATGGCGGGGTGTTTCTGCCCAGCAGCATCTTTCGCAACCCGCCTGGCGGAACAGCCTACCCGCGGATGATGTCGGGGAGCTGGGGGCTGTCCGGAGAGCCCTCCGGGCTGACACAGCGGCAGATCGAAGTGCTGCGCATGCTGGCTGCGGGTCTGCCAAGCAAGGTGATTGCCCGCCGGATCGGCGTTGCGGAGTCAACCGTCAAGACACACCTGATCGCCATCTTTCGCCGGCTGTCCGTGACGACGCGGACCGAGGCCGTGCTGGCTGCAGCACGGCTGGGCCTGCTTCAGGACGACGCGGACTGAGCGCCGAGCAACTGCTTGAGGGTTTTGAGCAGGGTTTCGGTGCGGAACGGCTTGTGCAGCACCGGCAAGCCGCTCTGGGCCAGTCGAGTCAGATCCTCGCGCGAGGTGTCGCCCGTGATGATCAGAACCGGCAGTGTGGGGCGCAACTTGCGCACGGCCTCGGCCGTGTCGAATCCGTTGCCATCCTCCAGCCGGTAGTCGCTGATCAGCAACTGGATATCTGCTCCGAGCGTCGATGACGTCGAAGCCAGGGACTTGCGGAACTCGGTCTGCCCGCTGAAGGCCTGCACGCGCGCGCCCCAGCGCAGCAGGCGCTCGACCAGGCTTTCGCGCACGCCATCGTCATCCTCGACCAGGACGATGCACAGACCCTGCAGCGGCTGACTTTCACTGGGTGTCTCGGGCTCGATCTTGGGAGGCTGGCTGGATTCGGGCAAATCGATGCGGAAGCACGACCCACGGCCTGGCTCCGAGCGCAGCGATAGCCGGTGACCGAGCAGGCCAGAAATGCGTCTGACGATGGCCAGCCCGAGCCCCAGGCCGGATTCCAGCCGGTTGGAGAGGTCTGAACCCGGGTTGAGGGTGGGGATCTGCACGAACTCGTGAAAGATCTTTTCCTGGTGTTCGACCGGAATGCCCGCCCCGGTGTCGCGCACCTCCAGGCGAATCTGACCCTGGACTCGACGGGCCGTGACCAGGACACGGCCGTGCCGGGTGTGCTTGACGGCGTTGCTGACCAGATTGCGAATCACTTGCTCCAGCAGCACCGGATCGGACTCGGTGGCCAGCCGGGTGGGGCGAAAGCGCAGCACCAGCCCCTTGCGCAGGGCGGCCTCCTGTTCGTGGCTGGCGATGGCGTTGAAGAGATCCTGCAGGGCAACCGAGCGAATTTCGGGCTGCACAGTTCCGGCCTCGAGCCGCGAGAGATCAAGCAGACCGCCCAGCAGGTTCTCCATCGAGGCGACGGCCTCATCGATGCGCAGGACCATCCGCTTGAGCACCGGGCTCAGGGTCTGCTCGCGCAGCAGACCGACCATCAGACCGATCGCTACCAACGGCTGACGCAGATCATGGCTGGCCGCGGCGAGAAAGCGTGACTTGGCTGCACTGGACTGCCGCAACGCCTGGGTGCGCTGATTGACTCGCTCCTCCAGTTCGATGTTGATCTGCTCGACGCGGTGCAGCGCGTCGACAAAGCGGTCGATCAGACTCCAGGCGAAGATCATCAGGGCCACGGGCACGCAGTACGGCAGCCACTGCAGGTGGGACAGCGAGAGGCGGCCGGTAACAAAGAGGAAATCATGGATCGAGGAACCGATTACCACCGTGATGCCGGCGGCGACCAGCATCTGGCTGGCGGTGTGCATCTGCACGGCCTTGCGACCAATCAACACCAGCGAGGGCAGGGTCAGGGCGATCAGGATCGGGTAGCCGAGTTGACGCGCCATCGGGACGTGGTCGATCAAGGCGGCCAGGAGACCGAGCAGGGCAGCCGCAGCCCCGGCGACATGCAGTGACAGACGGTACTGGCGCAGCAGCATCCGGTTGGCACGGGTCGGCTCCAGCACGCCTGCCGAGAACCGGATCGAGAAGTGCCCGAGCAGAACCACATTGGCCACGATGGACAGAAAGTACAACAGTTCTGACACCCGCCCGGTGATCAGAACGTCGTCGATGTAATAGCTGACATTGCGCACCGAGGCGATCAGCCAGAAAGCCGCAAAGCTGCCTAGCACCATCTCCGCACTGCGGCGCAGCCAGATCAGCACCATGAACAAGGACAGGGCAATGCCGCCCGTATTGAGCATCAGCGGCAGGGTGCGGGTCAGCATGTGCCGGAGTCGGAAGGACGCTGACAAGTCCTCGGCCGGGCCGATGTGAATGCGCCCCAGACCTCCGAAGCTGCCGGTATCGATCTCGATTTCCAGATGGTTCAGCCCGGGGCGCAGCAGATCCGGGGGCAGGGAGAGCCAGGCCGGGGGCGGCGGGGTACGGGGAGGAGCGCCGTCCATCGGGGGTTCATCCCCGATCGGATGTCCATTGACCTCAAGGTGACTCTGCAGCGCCAGTCGCTCGACGTATAGCCCCCAGGGCTTCTCGGGACGGCGATCGACGCGGAAATCCAGCCGATAGATGCCGTGCCCCCGCAGCTCCAGCCCGCGCAAGGCCCAGGTGTCGGGCAGGCTGACCGGGGTCCAGGGGCCGTTGCCGGAGGTCGCGAACTCCACCCGGGTGATCTCGGCCAGTGTGCCTCTGGGCTCACCAGCATGACTGTCCTGTAGCGACGACAGGGACGCGAATCCGACGAACAGGATGATCAGCAGGATCAGGATCGACGGACGGCGCATGCAAATAGCGAGATAAGGGGCTTCTTCAGCAGGATGTGAGGCCCTGGGCAGAGCCCGGGCACGGGCGGCACATTATGCGAGGCTCGATTCAGAACCGACAGAGGGACAACCGCACCCTGTGCCGGAGCAGCGACAATGGCGCCATGAATATTTTTGGCACCTTCGGGGCGACGGATCGGCGACAGAAAACGCGTCAAGGCGGAGGGGTCGTGCTGCCTCTGCTGCGGGCGGTCCTGTGCGTGACCGTCGCCCTGATCGCTCAGCCGCCCAGCCTTGCCCAGCCTGCGGGTGTGGGGTTGCCGGGTGTGGGTGCCAGTTCCGCTACATCGGTGCCAGTCGGTCGGGTCATCGTGCGCTACCGGGCCACCTCGGTGGCCCAGATGGCCCGCCAGTCGGCGACGAACGCGGCAGCGGTGCCCCGGACTGCCCAGCGCGCTGTGGCCTTGGGGGCTCGTGTCGGGCTGCCACTGACCGACGGCCGTGCCCTGGATGCGCGCACTCAAGTTATTCAGGCCTCAGGCCTTGACAGTGCGACCCTCGCGGCGCGTCTGCGTCAGGATGCCGAGGTCGAACTAGCTGTGGTCGATGGCCGTCGCCGCATTCAGGCCGCGCCGAATGACCCGCTCTACGCCGACGGTCAGACCGCAACCACGCCACAGGCCGGGCAGTGGTATCTGCGTGCTCCGAACCCAATGACGCTGTCCTCGATCGATGTCGAGTCAGCCTGGGCGATCAGCTCAGGCAACCCGAATCTGGTCGTTGCCGTGCTGGATACCGGCGTGCGCTTTGACCATCCGGAGTTGACCAGCAAGCTGTTGCCCGGCTACGACTTCGTCGGCGCAGACGGAACGGTGCCGCCCCTGACCTATCTCGGTGCCAACGACGGGAATGGCTGGGATGCCGATGCGTCGGATCCGGGGGACTGGCTCAGCGCTGCCGATCTGACGAATCCAGTGTTTGTGGGGTGTGACGGAGGCGGCGGGCCGATCAACAGTAGCTGGCATGGCACGCAGGTTTCCGGGCTGATCGCCGCCGCGTCGAACAACGGCGTCGGTATGGCAGGCATCGCGGACGTGAAAATTCTGCCGGTGCGAGTGTTGGGCAAGTGCGGTGGTTTCGATAGCGACATCCTGGCGGCGATGCGCTGGGCTGCAGGCCTGTCAGTTCCCGGGGTGCCAATCAATCCGAACCCGGCGCGGCTGATCAATATGAGCCTGGGCAGCGCCGGCTCGTGCAGCGATCCGAACGGAACGGGTTCGCTCTACCAGAGCGCCGTGGCTGAGTTGAGGCTGGCCGGGGTTTCCGTGATTGCCTCGGCAGGCAACGATAGCCGGGCTGTCAATTTGCCCGCCAATTGCCCGGGGGTGATTGCCGTCGGTGGGCTCAGGCAGATCGGCACCAAAAATGGCTTCTCCAGCCTGGGGCCGGACGTGGTGATCAGTGCCCCGGGGGGGAACTGTGTCAACGCTGCTTCCCAGCCGTGCCTGTATCCGATTCTGTCGGCCACGGACCTGGGCACCTCCAGCCCGCTGGGGCCGGGCTATACCGATGGCGGAGCGACAGCTGCGATTGGCACAAGCTTCTCGGCGCCGCAGGTCACCGGAGTCGCCGCTCTGATGCTGTCGATCAACGCCAGCTTGTGGCCGGATGAACTGCGCACCCTGCTGCGCTCCAGTGCTCGGGCCTTCCCCACGACCAGCACCGATCCGACCGTGACGACCTGTGTCGATCCGGCATCGCTGCCCGCAGCCACTGATCAACTGGAGTGCTTCTGCACCACCACCACTTGCGGTGCGGGCATGCTCGATGCCGGTGCCGCCGTCCGGGCCGCGCAAAACACGCTGGGCCAGATGCTGGTGCGCCTCGGGGTGGTCGGACAACCGGCGCTGGGTGGCGTCGTGACCCTGGATGGCAGCGGTTCCATGCCGGTTCCCGGTACGACCTTGTCGGCCTGGCACTGGACACTGGATGCCCCACAGGTGGCTGAGTTCGTCGGCGGTGATGGGCGGTCCTCGATCGGCCTGCACCTGATCCGTCCAGGGTCGGTCACTCTCACCTTGACCGTGACCGATAGTGCCGGTGCGTCCCTCAGCGCCACGCAGACCCTGGTCGTGCCGGGTCTGAAGGCCGACGGAGTGCTGGATCGGGCGGCCGGCCTGGCCCTGGATGGCATCGATGCGCTCTGGCTGGTCGGGGCCATGATCGGGGTGGGCTGGGGCCGCCGCCGCAGTTACCGCAAAACTTTGGAGTCGAAGGAATGAATGCTCGTGTCGCTGAAGTGCAGCGCAACACCCAGGAAACCCGCATTCGCGTGCGGGTCGATCTCGATGGCACCGGCAAGTCGGTGCTGAAGACCGGGATCGGCTTTTTCGACCACATGCTCGATCAGATCGCCCGACATGGTCTGATCGACCTGGAAATCGAGGCTGACGGCGATCTGCACATCGACGGGCATCACACGGTTGAGGACGTCGGTATCACGCTGGGCATGGCGGTGGCCAAGGCACTGGGTGACAAGAAGGGCATCACTCGGTACGGCCACAGCTACGTGCCGCTGGACGAGGCGTTGTCGCGAGTGGTGATCGATCTGTCGGGCCGACCGGGTCTGGCGATGGATGTGCGCTTTACTTCGGGCATGATCGGGGCCTTCGACACCCAATTGACCTACGAGTTCTTCCAGGGATTCGTGAACCACGCTCTCGTGAGTCTGCATATCGACAATCTGAAGGGCCATAACGCCCACCATCAGTGCGAAACCATCTTCAAGGCCTTCGGGCGCGCGCTGCGCATGGCACTGACCCCGGACGCGCGCATGAGCGGCGTCATTCCCTCCACCAAGGGCTCGCTGTGAGTCCGGAATCGTCCAACAGGAGACTGGCGCGATGAGTTCGGTGGTGGCCGTCGTTGACTACGGCATGGGCAATCTGCGGTCGGTGTCGCAGGCAGTGATGCATGCGGCCCAGGGCAGTGGTGTTGAGGTTCGGGTGACGTCCCGGCCCGAGGAAGTGCTGGCCGCTGATCGGGTGATCCTGCCCGGTCAAGGTGCGATGCGCGATTGCATGGGCGAGTTGCACCGCACGGGTCTGCGCGATGCCGTCCTGGAAGTGGTGCGGACGCGGCCGTTGATGGGCGTGTGTGTGGGCATGCAGATGCTGCTCGACCATTCCGAAGAGCAGGACACGCCGGGGCTGGGCCTGATTCCGGGCGAAGTGCGCCGCTTCCAACTCGACGGGCAACGCCAGTCGGACGGCAGCCGCTACAAGGTGCCGCAGATGGGCTGGAATCGGGTCGGCCAGGTTCGCCATGCCGGTACGGTGCATCCGGTCTGGGCGGGCGTTCCGGACGAGGCCTGGTTCTACTTCGTTCACAGCTACGCTGCCTTCCCGAAGGACGAGGCGCACCGTGCCGGGGAAACCGAGTACGGCCTGCGCTTTACCTCGGCAGTGGCGCGGGATAACATTTTTGCCACCCAGTTTCACCCCGAAAAGAGTGCCGATCACGGTCTGGCGCTTTATCGGAA
>DALYHR010000020.1:0-15646 GCA_031970775.1 Burkholderiaceae bacterium
GTGCCGTCCAGCTCGCTGCGGTCCGGTTTGGGGCTGTCGCAGTGGCTCACGCCGCCGGTCGCATTTGCCCCGGAAGCCGGGCTGGATCTGTATGTGATCGTCGATAGCGCCGCGTGGGTCGAGCGGGTGGCCCGCACCGGCGTCCGCACGATTCAATTGCGCCTCAAGCCCGAAGTAGCGGCTGCTCGGGGCGTCGATGTGGCTGACGAGATCGCCCGCTGCGTCGCGCTCCAGCGCCAGTACGGCCTGAAGTTCTACGTCAACGACCACTGGCAGCTGGCCTTGGCCGCCGGAGCCTGGGGCGTGCATGTCGGGCAGGAGGATCTGGACGTTGTGGAGGTCGAAGCCTTGCGCTGCGCCGGGCTGCGGCTGGGCGTGTCGAGCCACAGCCTGTGGGAGCTGTGCCGTGCTGCCGCGCTGCGGCCGAGCTACGTCGCCTGTGGCCCGGTGCACGCCACCACCACCAAGGACATGCCCTGGTTGCCGCAGGGCCTGACCAATCTGTCGTGGTGGACCCGGGCCTGTCATCCGATGCCGGTGGTCGGTATCGGCGGCTTCACGCCGCGGCGGCTGGAGGAGGCCGCCACCACAGGGGCTGACGGGCTGGCGGTGCTGAGCGGCATCACGGCCGCAGCCGACCCGGAAGGGGAGATCGCGAGCTACCAACAGGCCCTGCAAGCCGGGCGTGCAGCGGTGCCCTTCGTCGCGACGCGGCCACAACCCTCACTGCGCGGACGCTGGCGCGCGTGACCTCTGCCGGGGTGCGAGTGGTGGTGGCTCGGTGAAAGGGGGGAATTTGTTGCAACGCAGCATTGCTCGGCGACAATCGGGGCATTCCCGCTTTCACATCCAGGCCGCACATCATGAGCAGCAGCATCCCGCGTCGCGTTGTCTTCAATCAGAAGGGTGGGGTCGGCAAATCGACCATCACCTGCAATCTGGCTGCCATCAGCGCCAGTCAGGGCCTTCGGACTCTGGTGGTCGATCTCGACCCGCAGGGCAACTCCAGCCATTACCTGCTCGGTGACGCCGCCGAGGACGAGGGGCTGACGCTGGCCGAATTGTTCGATCAGTCGCTGCGCTTTAGTCTGCGCCCGCAAGCGACTGCCGATTTCGTGACGGCTACGCCTTTCGAGAATCTATCGCTGTTGCGCTCGAGCCCGGCGCTTGAGGATCTGCAAGGCAAGCTCGAATCGCGCTACAAGATCTTCAAGCTGCGCGAGTCGCTTGATGAACTCGGCGCTCAGTTCGATGTCATCTGGGTCGATACCCCGCCGGCGATGAATTTCTACACTCGCTCGGCGCTGATCGCCGCGACCGGCTGCCTGATCCCGTTTGACTGCGACGATTTCTCGCGCCGGGCGCTGTACTCGCTGCTGGAGAACATCGACGAAATTCGCGCCGACCACAACCCGGCGCTGAAAGTGGAGGGTATCGTGGTCAATCAGTTCCAGCCCCGTGCCAGCCTGCCGCAGCGTGTGGTGCAGTCGCTGATTGACGAAGGTCAACCGGTGCTGCAGCCCTATTTGTCCGCTTCGGTCAAGATCCGCGAGTCGCACGAGCGTGCGCTGCCGATGATTCACCTCGATGCGCGCCACAAGCTGTCGCAGGAATTTGCGTCGCTGCACGAGGCGGTTCAGCCTGCGCCGAAGCGCAAGGCCGCTCGAAAGACCGCCGGCAAGTCGACCGGCAAGGCGGCTAGCGAATCCGCCGCCTGAAATATCTGTCTTGAAGGAGCGTTTGGTTTGAAAAGCGGGTCGATCGGGGTTCTGGCCGTTGTCACGGGCTTGCTAGGCACGCAGGCTACCGCTGGTGATCTGCGCTCGTTCGAGCAGGCGGCGACCGGCGGCGGGTCGCCGTCGTCGCGGTCAGCCCCCCCGCGTCATTCGCGGCAGCCGGTCTTGCAGCGTTCGGGTCACCGCGGGTGCATCAGCGGCGGGCTGGTCGAATGTCTGGTCGGTGAACTGTTCATTGAGCCCTTTGTCGAGCTGACCGGCATGCTGACGATGATGAGCATGGCCCGGGTCGGCGTTCTCGATGGCGAGGGCCTGGACGGGGTCGAGCCCCGCCTGGCGGGTGATCCGGATCTGCCTTACGCGGCGGTCGATCTAAGCGTGATGCAGGCCGGCACCTCGCGCACGGCCACCGACGCCCGGGCTGAGATCGGCTTCGGCGCCTTCGCGCTGGTGGCGCGCACGACCCGCTACCGTGAAGTCGTTTCGGCAAGCACTTCCGGCGGGGAGCTGAGCCTGCAGCAGAACTACTTTCTGTTCCGCATGGCGCCAAGCCGCACCTTTCAGCTCGGCGTCGGCGCGGGTCAGAGCGTGCTGACGGGCCTGAAGCAGACGGTCGGCACCTCGCTGACCGCGCCGGTCAGCGTCTGTCCGGATCGTTCCTGGTGCCTGCGTCTGTTGCCAACCTGGAACACCTACCCGGGCGGACATGAAACCACCGAGTACGACTGGTCGGTGGCCTGGACCCAACCTTATCTGTCGTTGCGGCTCGGCTATCGCTGGAGCAACTCCGGTGTCGAGGTCATCGCGGGGCCCACTGCCGGCCTGACGCTGCATTTCTGAGTCGGATTCCGACCCTGGGGCCGATACATCCGGTCACATCGCCACAGGGGGCCATGTGACCGGTGCGGTGCGGTCAGGCCTTAGACTGCGCCGACCGTGGCCGGCGGCCACGGATCACGACATGTCGTCCTTCCCCAGACCCTTCCAGGAGTCCCGTCCCATGAAGCAGATCCAGTTCTCGTCCCTCAAGGTCGTGGCCGTTGCCGCTGTGGCCGGTCTGTTTGCCCTGCAGGCACAGGCCGAAGCCAAGAAGTGCGATGAACTCAAGACCGAGATCACCGCCAAGCTCGATGCCAAGGGCGTGACCGGCTATACCCTGGATGTGGTCGCCGCCGACGACAAGTCAGAGGCCAAGGTGGTCGGCACCTGCGAGGGCGGCACCAAGAAGATCACCTATAGCCGTGCTGGTGCAGCTGCTGCACCGGCTGCAGCTGCATCGGGTGCTCCTGCTGCCAAGGCAGCAGCGCCCGCCGCTGCCCCGGCTGCGGCCAAACCGGCTGCTTCGGCCGCAGCACCGGCGGCCAAGCCGGCCGCCTCGCGCTGATCAGGCAGCAGTTTCACGGGTCCCGCCTTGGTGGGACCCATGCGCCGGATGGCGACCGCGCCAGCGGTCGAGCAGGTGGATGAAGTCATCCACATAGGTAAAGACCACCGGAATCACCAGCAGACTCAGGAAAGTCGAGGTGATCAGCCCGCCGATCACGACGATCGCCATTGGTGAGCGGAAGCTCGGATCCACCCCTAGGCCCAGCGCAATCGGCATCATGCCGGCAGCCATGGCGATGGTGGTCATCACAATCGGCCGAGCCCGCTTGCGGCAGGCATCCAGCACGGCGTGCCAGCGGTCCAGCCCATGTTCTCGACGGGCCAGGACCACGTAGTCGACCAGCAGGATCGAGTTCTTGGTGGCGATACCCATCAGCATGATCAGCCCGATCATCGACGGCATCGACAGCGCCGTGTGCGTGACGAACAGCGCCACAAAGGCCCCGGGAATCGACAGCACCAGGGCAGCCAGGATGGTGACGGGCTGCACGAAGTCCTTGAACAGCAGCACCAGCACGATGTAGATGCAGAGCACGCCGGTCAGCATTGCCAGGCCAAAGCTGGCAAACAGCTCACCCATCGCCTCAGCGTCGCCGACTTCGGTCTGCATCACGCCCGGCGGCAGATTACGCAGACTCGGCAATGCCAGAGCCGCGTCCTTGACCTCGCCCAGCGGCTGGGAGTTGAGTTCGATCTCGAAGTTGACGTTGCGCTGCCGGTTATAGCGCCCTATCTCGGCCGGACCGCTGCCCAGATTCAGCTCGGCCACGTTGCCCAGCCGCACGGGTGCACCGTTTCGACCGGGCACCGCCAGACGGGCCAACAGTTCGGGGTCGGTGCGGGCGCTGTCGGCCAGCCGCACCACGATCGGCACCTGCCGCTGCGAGAGATTGAGCTTGGGCAGGGCCTGGTCGTAGTCGCCGTTGGTGGCAATGCGCAGGGTGTCGGCGATGGCCGCCGTGGTTACGCCCAGATCGGCAGCGCGTGCGGTATCCGGACGAACGCTCAGCTCCGGCCGCACCAGCGAGGAGCTGGAGGTCACCGCCCCGATGCCAGGAATAGTGCGCAGCTCGCGCTCCACCACGGCAGCGTGGGTCGCCAGAGCCGCACCGTCCTCGCTGGCCAGCACCAGCACGTACTTTTCGCTGCTCTGACCAAAGCCGACCTTGACCCGCGCCCCAGCCAGCTCCTTGAGCGACTCGCGCAACTGGCCTTCGATCGTCTGCTTGGACAGCCCGCGCCGCTCGGTGCGATGTGTGAGGTTGATGGTCAGGGTGGCCGTGCGCACATCGGGCAGACCGGCGCCGGGCGTGAAGGTGTCCGCCCCCGTGGCACCGCCGCCGATGGCGGTGTAGATCAGCCGGACCTGCGGATTCTTCTCGACGAGCTTGCGCGCCTGCTCTGCCGCCGCATAGGTGTCACGGAAGGTGCTGCCTGGCGGCAGGGTCACGGTCACCTGAGTCTGATAGAAGTCATCTGGCGGAATGAAGCCGGTCGGCAGCGCGCCCAACAGCCCGAACGAACCGAAGAAGAAGGCCACGGTGGCCAGCACGGTGACGATGCGGTGCTTGAGGCACCAGGCCGCCCAGCCGGCGTATTGCACCAGCCAGCGCGGCTCGTCATGAATGCGGCGGGGGGGCTTGAGGATGTATGCCGCCATCATCGGCGTCAGCATCCGAGCCACCACCAGCGAGAAGAACACTGCAATCGCTGCCGTCCAACCGAACTGCACGAAAAATTTGCCCGGCACGCCGGCCATGAAGGCGGTCGGCAGGAACACGGCAATCAGCGTGAAGGTGGTGGCGATCACCGCCAGCCCGATTTCGTCGGCTGCTTCCATCGCGGCCTCGAAGGGCGTTTTGCCCATGCGCAGGTGGCGCATGATGTTCTCGATCTCGACGATGGCATCGTCGACCAGCACCCCGACCACCAGCGACAGGCTCAGCAGCGTGACGATGTTGAGCGAAAAGCCGAACAGAAAGTACATCGCCGCGAAGGTCGGCAGCACCGACAGCGGCAGCGCCGTGGCAGCCACCAGCGTGGCGCGCCAGTCGCGCAGGAACAGCCACACCACGATCACGGCCAGGATCGAGCCTTCGAGCAGTAGGGCCATCGAGCCGGTGTAGTTCTCGACCGTGGCGCCGATCAAGTTGAAGGCCTCGGTGATGGTGACGTCCGGATGCTCGGCGCGCAGGCGGTCCAGCGCCACCTTTACCCCGGCGGCGACATCGGTTTCGGACGCACCGCGCGAGCGCACGATCTCAAAGCCCACCACTTTCTTGTCGCCTAACAGGGCTGCGCTGCGCTGTTCGGCCACCGTGTCGGCGACGCGGGCGACTTGTTCGAGCCGAAGGCGACGGCCGTCCTGCAGCGGGATCTCCAGCCGACCGAGTTCCTCGGCGCTGCGCACCGTGGCCAGGGTGCGAATCGATTGCTCCAGCCCTCCGACGTCCGAGCGCCCGCCCGCCGCATCCTGCTGCACGCTACGCAACTGACGCGACACCTCTGCGGCGGTGACGTTCAGCGCCATCAGCCGGTCCGGGTCGAGTTCGATGCGCACCTCGCGAGTGACGCCGCCGACGCGTGTGATCGCACCGACGCCCTTGGCCGCCAGAAGCGACTTGGTGACGGTGTTGTCGACAAACCAGGACAGCGCCTCTTCGTCCATGCGGTCGGAGGCGATGGTGTAGGTCAGGATCGGCGAGGCCGCCAGATCGAGCTTGGCGATCACCGGGTCGCGCAGATCGCCCGGAAGGTCGGAGCGGATGCGTGAGACGGCGCTGCGCACGTCGTCCAGCGCTTCCTGGCTGGGCTTTTCCAGCCGGAACTCGACCGTGACGATGGCGGTGCCGTCCTGTACCTTGGTGTAGATGTTCTTGACGCCCTGAATCGAGGCCACCGCGTTTTCGATCTTGCGGGCGACCTCGGTTTCGAGCTGCGCCGGCGCAGCACCGGGCAGGGCGGCCGTGACGTTGATGGTCGGCAGATCGATATCGGGGAACTGCTGAATCTTCATCGACCGGAACCCCATCAGGCCGGTCAGGGTCAGCAAAACAAACAGCATCACGGCCGGAATCGGGTTGCGGATGCTCCACGCGGAAATATTCATGGCGCCAGTCTCCGTAGCCGATCAGCGCGAGGCCGGGGTCACGACGCGTACCGTGTCGCCATCGGCCAGGAAGCCGGCACCCGAGGCAACCACCTTTACCCCTTCGGCCAGTCCATCGACGATCTCGACCCGGTCCCCCTGCCGGCGCCCGGTCATGACTTTGGTCTGCGCGACCCGGTTGTCGTCGCCGACCCGGAAAACGTAGCTGAAGCCATCGCGTAGCAGCACGGCGCTTTGCGGCAGCGAGCGGGCCGGGGCGCGTCCGAGTTCAAAGTCGCCGCGGGCGAACATGCCGGCCCGCACCGCAGGAGCAGCCGCCAGATCCACGTAGACCAGACCGTTGCGACTGACCGGATCGACCGTCGGGGCGACGATGCGCACCTTGCCACGCACCGCAGTGGTACCGGCGGGCAACACGTTCACCACCGTGCCGGGTCGAATCCGGCTCAGTTCGGTGGCCGGGACTTCGGCACGCCACTCCAATCGCTGTTGGCGGATCAGGCGGAACAGCTCCTGCCCGGGCTGCACCACGGCGCCAACGCTGGCGATGCGAGCTGAGATCACGCCATCGTCCGGTGCGACCAAACGGGTCTGCGACAGACGCAACTCGTCCGCACCGAGTCGAGCCTTGAGGGCGTCGACGCGGGCGCTGGCGGTCTGCTCGGCGGTCAGCATCTGCTGGGCCTGCTGAGCGCTGATCGCACCGCCGGGCTGAAGTTGACGGGCGCGATCGCCATTGGCACGTGCCTCGGCCAGTACGGCCTGCGCTTCGGTCAGACTCGCCCGGGTGGCTGCCACGTCAGCAGCGACCGATTCCGACTGAAGTTGCGCCAGCAGTTGGCCCCGGCGGACCACATCCCCCACGTTGGCTTTGACGTCGAGCAACTTGAGCCCGCCGATCTCCGTGCCGATCGCGGCCTCTTGCCAGGCGGCGATGGATCCGTTGGCACCAAGACTCATCGGCCAGTCAGCGGCCTGAAGGGCGGTCAGCTGCACGCTCAGTGCCGGGCGGGCTGCCGATGAGGCCCCCGCCGCAGGGGCGGCTGCCCGCGAATCGGTGCCATGTCCCCACAACAGCGAAGTGCCCAGGCCAGCGGTCATCAGCAGCCCGACCCACAGGGCCGGACGGTGCAGGGCGGGGCGAAACAGGACGGAGGTACGGATGTCGTCTTTCATGGCGCTTCGGGCTTTCAGGGCTTTGGGGGCTTCTTGTTCGGGCCGGCATGATAGAGGAGCCGTCCTGCCCCTGTCTGACCGCAGCCCGCTCCCCTACAATCGGCCGGACGACGGACTGCAACAGTGCGTGTCGAACCCCTCCAGACCATGTCGACCCTGCAAGACCTTTCGGACCGCGTCGAGCGACTGCTGCGTCAGCACGACGAGCTCAAGCGGACCAACCTGCTGCTCGAACAGCAACTGGCGACCCTGATCCGCGAGCGCGACCTGTTGCGCACTCGTCTGGATACGGCCCGTGTGCGCATTGACGGGCTGATGCAGAAGGCGGCGGCCGCCCCGGCCGTTCTGTCCCAAGACACCCGGGACCCGGTGAATTCATGAAACAGCTCGAAGTCCAGATCATGGGCCAGCCTTTCGTGCTGGGATGCCCGGAAGGGCAGGAGGAACGGCTGACGGCCGCCGTGCGACGAGTCGACGAAGAGATGTCGCTGATCCGGGATGCAGGCAAGGTGCGTTCGCGCGAACGCATCGCCGTGCTTGCCGCAGTCAATCTGGTGTTCTCGCTTGCTGAGGGCCCCAAGCCGGAGGCAGCCCCCGAGTCGGCCGACGAGGAGCTGCCTGGCGCAGACCCGGAAGACGTCGGGCTGGATTCTTCGTCCATCGAGGTGCTGGTTCGCCGAATCGATCAGGCGCTGGTCTAGAATGGCGTCGTCCGTCCGAGTTCGCGGGGGCTTTTATTTCCTTGAACCGATGCTTTCGCAAGCATGGGCTTGGAAAATCGCCGGGCTGGTGCGATCGTCTCGCGTCAGATGAACCCGAAGCCCTGCTGACCTTGCCCACCTGAACCCCTGGGTTCAGGAATGCGGCCCTCGGTTCCCGGTCGGACATCCCCCTCTCCATGCATTGGCGCCGATTTTTGTCGGCGCTTTCCTTTTTCTGCCGTTCCACTTCGACGATGTTCCCCGATCCCTGGTTGGCTGCAGTCCTGGTCCTGCTGGGTTGCGGTGGTGGTTTTTTGGCAGGTCTCTTGGGCGTGGGTGGCGGCATGGTGCTGGTGCCGTTTCTGACGGCCATCCTCTCCCGACTCGGGGTTGAGACGGCCCTGTCGGTGAAGATGGCCATCGCTACGGCCATGGCCACCATCCTGTTCACGTCGCTGTCGAGCATTCGCGCCCACCACCGACGCGGGGCTGTGCGCTGGAATCTGGTCCGAACCCTGGCGCCGGGCATCGTTCTGGGCGGCTTGTTCTCTGGCGCCGGTGTGTTTGCCCTCCTCAAGGGCTCTGTGCTGGCAGCTGTGTTTGCCGTCTTCGTCGGTTTCTCGGCTACGCAAATGCTGTTCGACCGCAAGCCCGAGCCTTCACGTCAAATGCCCGGGCCGGCCGGCAGTCTGGCCATGGGTGGAGGCATTGGCTTTATCTCCGGCTTGGTCGGAGCCGGCGGCGGCTTTCTGTCGGTGCCGCTGATGGTCTGGTGCAATGTGGCCATGCATCACGCCGTGGCGACCAGTGCCGCACTCGGATTCCCGATTGCGTTGGCCAATACGGCTGGCTACGTCATCGGGGGCTGGTCAATCCAGTCGGGTCTGCCTGGCGCCCTTGGGTATGTGTGGGTGCCGGGTCTGCTGCTGATCGTCTCGGCCAGCGTGCTGACAGCACCGCTCGGAGCGCGAGTTGCTCACGGCCTGGACACGCGACGTCTCAAGCGTGTCTTTGCCATCACGTTGTACGGCATGGCGGCCTATATGCTGACCCGGGTGTGAGACCCCGTGGGTTGGTCGGCTGAGTCAGATTTCTGCCAACAACAACTGCCGCACCCGTTCGGGCACCGGCATTTCGCGCGTGCACGCCGGGTGATCGCAGCCCAGCACCCACCGCGCATCCGTATCGACTCGCAAGGCCTCCAGCATCTGCTGCGTCGGGGTAAAGCGCAGAAAGTGCACCGCTGGGCTACGGGTCACACCGTCTACGCCTTCGCAGGGTGTTGATGTTGCAGCATTCGAGTGTGCTCGACACATGAGCGACGAGCCGTCGACCCGCAGATAGAGACCCTGATCGATCCCGACCCACTTGGCGAGCATGAGTCGACGCTCGGCCGGATCCGGGAACTCCAGAAACATCGTGGCCGTCCAACTGTGGCCGTCCGACATCAAGGGGGCGTAGGCCTCCAGTTCCTGGCTGATTTCGTCCGGTTCGAACAGTCGCTCGGCCCGAAGCACCTCCTGAACCTGGTAGCGCACGGTCTCGTCGTTCTCGAACTGCAGCAGCAGGTTGTCATGGAGGCGAACCTGCCGTTGTTGTCGCAGTGACATGGCGTTGGCGCGCAACGTTGGCCTGAGTCGGGCGTAGTTTTCCAGACTCAGCAGATCCTTGAGAGTGACGGCCATGCTGAGAGCGGTAAATTAGGTTTATTAAGTTATCGGATAATGACCTTTTATAATTGAGGTCATTATTGATGAATCCCAGCTGATTTTTATGGGCCGTGGATCAGATCCAGGGCCTTTTGATATCTCGTGGCGTGTGATCGCTCGGCCTTGGCCAGGGTCTCGAACCAGTCCGCAATTTCAAGGAAACCCTCTTCACGGGCCACCTTGGCAAACCCTGGGTACATGTCGGCAGATTCCTGGTTTTCACCCGCGATGGCTGCGCGCAAATTCTCAGGAGTCGTGCCAATGGGCAGCCCGGTCAAGGGGTCCCCGGCCGGCTGCATCAGCTCGAGGTGGCCGTTGGCGTGTCCGGTTTCCCCTTCGGCGGTCGATCGGAACAGGGCAGCGATGTCGTGCAGCCCCTCCTGCTCGGCCTGGTTGGCGAAATACAGGTAGCGCCGATGGGCCTGAGTCTCGATCTCGAAGGCCCGCAGAAGGTTCCTTGCTGTTCTTGATCCCTTGAGAGACATGGTGCGAGCCTTGGGTTGGATCGATGGGTAGGCCGATTGTAATGGTTTGCAACCAGAATGGGTACCTGATGCTTTCTTCAGAAAGCGTGTTGTCATTATAGGCGATTCATTAGTTTTAATAATCTATGGCATGCGCAAGCTTAAAATGAATCGAAAATGAATTGATGGTTATTTTTGAGGGGGTGTCAAAAATCGGTCCTATTTCACTGGCTCCATCAAGCGGAAACATTGTCCGAAATCAGATGAAATATCCTTGAGCGGTTGAATGTTGTTTGCTTTCACTGAAAACCCCAGGAGCCTCCATGATCGAACTTAGGAATTCACGCACGGCCAGATCCCGAAGCCGCCAAGTTGGAATGAAGCAGATTCGGCACCGTCCGACTGCGGCCGCAGCGGTGGCCGTGATGGGCCAGATGCTGCTGGCCGGATCTGCCCTGGCGGGCCCTGGGTACGTGCCGACCACCGATTCGCTCGGTGCCAAGATCCGCCTGCAGACTTTTTATGCGAACAGCCCGTCGGGCCCTCGCGTGAACGTTCCGCCGGAAGCTACCGCGTTGTACCCGGCGGGCTACCCCGGAACGGGTAAGGCGCTGCGCAAGTTCGTCGATCCGATGGCGCAAGTCGGTTTGCCGGCCAATGGGGTTGCCCCGACACTGGCCGATGGTGTGACGGCCAAGTACATCCCGGTGGCCGTGCCCGAGAAGTGGGTCAATCCGGATAATGTGACCACAGCGGATGACTACTACGAGATCGCCGCTGTCGAATACACGGAACGTTTCCACACCGATCTGCGCAAGCCCACCACCCTGCGCGGCTACGTGCAGCTGTCGACAGCGCGCAACCCCGGCAAGGCTATCCCGCTGACCTATCCCGACGGCAGCCCAATCCTGATTCAGGACACCAACCCCGACGGCACGCTCAAGGTCGATGCGGCTGGCAACCCGGTGCGCAAGCAGGCGCTGGCCTTTGATGTGCCGCATTACCTGGGCCCGCAGATCAATGCAACACAGGGCGTGGCCACGCGGATCAAGTTCCTCAATCTGCTGCCGGCGGGGCGGGCAGTCATCAACATGGATGCCAACGGTGTCCCAATCCTGGATGCCCAGGGGCAAATTCAGGTCACGCAGCGCAACGGGGACCTGTTCCTGCCGGTCGATCCTTCGATCCCGAGCGCCGGATTTGGTCCTGATGGGCAGTACACCTTCACGCAAAATCGGGCCCTGATGCACGTGCTGGGCGCTGATGCCCCCTGGATCAGCATCGGCACCCCTCACCAGTGGATTACCCCGATCGGGGAAAGCGATGCTGCACGGGCTGGCTCGTTGGCAGCCACCATTCCTGACACGGCCACCCTGGCGACCTATCTGCGCGGCGTCAGCACGATCAATGTGCCTGACATGCCTGATCCGGGTCCGGGTGCTACCACTTACTACATCGCCAATCAGCAGACTGGGCGGATGTTGTTTATCCGTGATAACACGGCAGGCATTACGCGACTCAATACCTATGCGGGTTTGGTGGCGCCCTATGCCCTGGGCGATGCCGTCGAGCAGGATCTGATCACCCGAAAAGTGATTCCTGGCAGCACGGATACCCAAACCCTGGTGCTGCAGGACAAGTGTTTCGTTCCCGATGACATCGCCCTGCAGGATGGTCGCTGGAATACCACGGCCTGGGGCAGCCCGGGTGACCTGTGGTTGCCCCACGTCTACGAGACGGTTCAGGATCCAATGCAGGCGAGCGGGTTCAATGCCGTTGGCCGCTGGGCGTTCGGACCCTGGTTCTGGCCGATCTTCCCGGCCCTGTATGTTCTGCCCACCGGTGCTTATGGAGATGTGACCTTTGTGCCGGACAGCTGGTGCGATACGCCGGTCGTCAATGGCGTGGCTTATCCGCACCTGGACGTCGAACCCAAGGCCTATCGTCTGCGCCTGATCAATGGCAGCAACGATCGCTACTTCACTTTCAATCTGTTCGTGGGTGATGCCAACGGGGCGATGATCGACTCGGTTGGCAATGTCGGTACACCTGCGACGTTTGATGCCGCCGGAAATACGCTGACCTGGACCTGGAAGGATGCTGCAGGTGCCGCAGTCGCCAATCCGGTCGGTGCGACCTACCCCAGCGAAGTCAAGATGATCACGGCCTCTCAGCCGGCCAATCCCTGTGCAACTGAGACTCGTGCCGATAACACGACGAACCCAGGCTGTACGCCGGTGAACTGGCCGACCGATGGGCGGGCTGGTGGCGTTCCGGACCCACTGCTCGCCGGCCCTACGCTTTACCAGATTGGTAACGAAGCCGGTCTCCTGCCCCGTGTGGTTCCGATTGATCCGCTGCCTGCAAACCCCCTCTATGACGTGGGTCGTGCCACGGTGCTGAATCTGGCGACTTCCGGTCTGCATCTGAGCAACGGTGTGCGAGCTGATGTGGTGGTCGATTTCTCCCAGTACGCCGGCAAGACCCTGATCGTCTACAACGATATGTTTGCTCCGGTCTGGAGCACCGGGGAGCCCCGAGTCGACTACGCCACCGGCGGTGCCGACCATTCCAGCACGGGTGGTGCCGAGCCGACACGGCCGGGATACGGGCCCAATACTCGGACCCTGATGCAGATCCGCGTCGGAACCGCTGTCTCCAACCCGGCATCGGCCCTCACCGTCAATGCAGCGGCCCTGAATGCACTGACGACGGACATTCCCCGCGCCTACGCAGGTTATATCGGTACAGCAACCGCGCCCACCCCGGGCGCGGGACAGCCCGCACCGCTGGTCGCGCAGTCTGCCTACAACCGCGCCTTCAATCCGTTGTGTGCCAACCCGGATGCTCCGGCGTTGGGGCAGGCTAATTGCTGGGATGACGCCAAGGCCTATGCCAGCATCTTTAATGGCACGGTCAAGCAGCCGCGTTTTGACTTCGTCCCTGGTGCACCGAACCTCTTCGACGGAATCAACGTGACCAATGGTGGAGCGGGTTACATCACGCCGCCTGCCGTCACATTCATCGGGGGGGGGGCTACCGTTCATGCGACGGCCAAGGCAACCCTCAAGATCGGTCAGATCAACGTCACAAATCCGGGCTCCGGCTACGTGGCACCGCCGACAGTCACGATTGCGGCCAATGGCGGCGGGGGCGGTGGGGCGATTGCCGGAGCCAGCATGCTGGTCAACGGCATCTCGATCATCAACCCTGGCCTGGGGTATCAGGCTGCGCCGATGGTGACCTTCTCGACGCCGCAGGAAAAGGGTGGTGTGGCGGCGACGGGCTTTGCCACAGTGACAGCGGGCAAGATCACGGCAATCACGATTACCAATCCGGGCAGCGGCTACCTGGCTCCGCCCGTCATCAATATCGCCGGCCCGGGTGGCGTCGGTGGCGTGCGAGCCTCGGCAACGGCGACCTGCGGCGTCGGGGCGATTACCTTGCGGCCTGCGGATCCCAACGTGCCCTCAACGGCCGGTGGTGGTGGCTATGGCGACCTCTCCAAGGTAGGTGTGACACTGTCGCCTCCGACCATGCCGGGTGGGGTGACGGCCACGGCCAAGCCACAAGGGACGGTCTATGACGTCTCGATTCTGACGCCGGGTAACTACACCACGGCTCCGACCGTGACCCTCAATGGGGGCGGGGGAGCTGGTGCAACGGCATCCGTGGGCGCTCCGGGAGCGGGGTCGATTCTGATCGTCACCAAGGCAGAGCAGGAACTTTTCGACGTCACCTTTGGTCGCGCCAACTACATCTTTGGCGCTGAAAATGCGTTCACCAACGCGACGATCCAGACGACCATTCCGCTGCAATACATCGATCCGCCGTCGGAGACCGTGCAGGAAGGGGAAACTCAGCTGATCAAGCTGACCTTCAATGGCCTTTCACAGCAAAGCATCCATTTCGACGGCTTTGACATGCAGTTGATCAACCGGGTGGGTTGGGACAACTTCACCACGGCGCCCGACCTCAACGAGTTCGGCTGGAAGGGCGCCGTCCTGATCAATCCGCTGGAAGATCAGTTCTTTGCCATTCGCCCCAAGAAGGTTGTGTTGCCAGGCTTTGGCGTGCCGCTGAGTGTGCGCCCGAGTGATCCTAGTCAGGCGCTGGGTTCGCCGTGGGGATTTACCCAGATGAACCCGGCCACCGGCCTGCCGTCTCCGGTGGTTAATCAGATCACTAACTACGGCTGGGAATACACCTGGGATTCCCAGACTCTGGGCCATGCTGAGGACGACATGCGCCGTCCGATCATTTACAACGTGGTCGAACCGATTCCGGTGGCCCCGTCGATGCCCAATGCTGTCGCACCGACCTTTGTGCCGGGTCAGCCCTATCCGGGTCTGACTCTGAAGTGGAATGACAACGCCACCTCCGAGTACCAACAGATCGTCTCCCGCGCCACTGGCGCAGGCAGCACAGTCTTTACGCCGATCGCAGTGCTGCCGGCCAACCAGACCACCTTCATCGACAAGCAAATCGACGGACCGGTCACCTATCGCTATCAAGTCACGGCCATCGGCGCCAGCGGACAGACGACGTCGCCGATCCTGGACTTCCTGACTCCGGCACTGCCGCCGACGGCGCCGCTGACTGTGTCGGCCAGCCAGATCAGCCCGAACCAGGTTGAGTTGAGCTGGATCGACAATTCGGCGACCGAGACCAGCTTCAACATTGAGTCCGCCACGGTGACCAATGGCGTGGTGGGGCCGTTCATGCCTGCCAATCCGGTTGCGGTCACTTCGCTGACAACGACGACCACTGGCACGCTGGTGACCGCCACGATGACTGAGACGGGGGCACCCACATTGGTCTACCGAGTCGCGGCCAACAATGCGCCGGCTGGCCATCCCACACCAGCCGACTACAACTCGGCCTGGACTTCGGCGGCACCGATTGCAGTCAACGGGATTCCCCTTGCGCCTTCTAACCTGACCGTGCAGGCCACTGAAACGTCGGTCAGTCTGGGCTTTACGGACACTGCCAACAATGAAGGTGGTTTCGTGGTTCAGATGGCCAACGTGACGGCTCGGCCGGCAACGCCGGCGTGGACCACCGTCACTACAGTGACACCACAGACGGGCATCGGTTCTGTGGTCAATGGCGTCAGCGCGATAGTGGCTAACGGCAACAGTTATCTGTTCCGCGTCTGCCCGTTGGATGCAGCAGGGGCCCTCGCACCGAACGCAGCCAACTGTCTCAGCAGCACGACAGTACCGATCATGTTCCGTCCGGCGGTGCCGTCGAATGTGACGGCTGCTTTGGCCATGCTGGGCACGGTGCCGCAGATCAAGGTGAGCTGGACCGACAACTCGACCAACGAACTGTCGTTCCGTGCCGAGTACTCGACCAATGGCGG
>DALYHR010000021.1:0-15350 GCA_031970775.1 Burkholderiaceae bacterium
TGTTACAACCGTGAAAGGGTCGTGTCCTAGGCCTCTAGACGAAGGGGTCAACAAAACCTTTTCACTTTAAACAACGCGACGCTTAACTGGCCAATTTTGGTGGAGGTAAGCGGGATCGAACCGCTGACCTCTTGCATGCCATGCAAGCGCTCTCCCAGCTGAGCTATACCCCCAGTGACTTTCGTCGGGCGCCTCGTTGTTCAAGCGAGACCGTGATTATGTGATGACTTTATGCGCTTTGCAAGCGATCCAACACAATTTTTTTATCGAACAGCGCCAGCACCGCATCGACCGAGGGAGTCTGAGCCCGTCCGCAGAGCAGCACGCGCACTGGAATAGCCAGTTGCGGCATCTTGATCTTGCACTCGCCGATGACAGCCTTGATGGCAGCGTTGATCGCAGCGGCGTCCCAGGTCTCCAGCGCCGCCAGCCGCTCACGCAGCAGCGCCAAGGCCGGGCGTGAGACCTCGTTGAGGTGCTGGGCCCGATCAGCCTCGCTCGGCTGCACATCGGCAAAGTAGATCGACAGCCACTCAGCCAGCTCAACCGTGGTGCTACAGCGGTCCTTGAAGAGCGCGCACATCGCGGCCAGCCGATCGTCAGCTGAGACCGTGATGCCTCGCCTGGCGAGTTGCTCAGCCACCAGAGCAGCCAGCGCGGGGTTGTCGCAAGCCTTCATGTGCTGGGCGTTGACCCAGCGTAACTTGGCCTCGTCGAACTGACCGGCGCTACGGCCGAGGTGGTCGAGGTTGAACCACTCGACCAGCTGCTCGCGGCTGAAGATCTCGTCGTCGCCGTGGCTCCAGCCCAGGCGGGCCAGATAGTTGACGACCGCGTCGGCCAGATAGCCCTCATCGCGGTACTGCGTCACCGGCTTGGCACCGTGGCGCTTGCTCATCTTCTCGCCCTGCTCGTTGAGCACGGTGGGCAGGTGGGCGTAAACCGGCGGCTCAACGCCGAGCGCGCGGAAGATGTGGATCTGGCGCGGCGTGTTGTTGACGTGGTCGTCACCGCGGATCACGTGCGTGATCGCCATGTCGATGTCATCGACGACGACGCAGAAGTTGTAGGTCGGCGTGCCATCGGGGCGGGCGATGACCAGATCGTCGAGTTCGTCGTTGCTGATCTCGATGCGGCCCTTGACCTTGTCGTCCCAGACCACCGACCCGCCCTGCGGCGTCTTGAAGCGCAGCACCGGCTGCACGCCTTCGGGCACCGGCGGCAGCACCTTGCCGTCTTCAGGCCGCCAGGTGCCGTCGTAGCGCGGCTTTTCCTTGTTGGCCATCTGGCGCTCGCGCAAGGCGTCGAGCTCAGTGGTGCTCATATAGCAGGGGTAGACCGCCCCGCTCTGCTGCAACTGCGCCAGCACTTCCTTGTAGCGCGCCATGCGCTGCATCTGATAGAACGGGCCTTCGTCGTGATCAAGACCGAGCCACTTCATGCCCTCAATGATCACGTCCACGGCGGCCTGCGACGAGCGCTCGACGTCGGTATCTTCGATGCGCAGCACGAAGGTGCCACCCTGCGAGCGTGCCCAGGCCCACGGATAAAGCGCCGAGCGGATATTGCCGAGATGAATGAAGCCGGTCGGCGACGGCGCAAACCGGGTTCGGACGGGGGTGCGTACTTGAGTCATGGTGTGCTCAGATCAGTGACAGGCCACGCTGCAGGTCGTCGGTGATGTCATCGACATGCTCCAGACCGACGGCCAGCCGGACCAGACCCTGGCCGATGCCTGCCCCCTGGCGCTGGGCCTCGGTCAGACGGCCATGCGAGGTGGTGGCGGGGTGCGTGATGATGGACTTGGTGTCGCCCAGGTTGGTGGCGATGCTCAGCACGCGGGTGCTGTCGATCACCTGGAACGCAGCGGCGCGCGCGGCTTCCGGTGTCTCGGCTCGTACATCGAAGGACACCACGGCACCGCCCAGACCGGACTGCTGCGCCATCGCCAGCGCGTGCTGCGGGTGCGAGGCCAGACCGGGGTAGTACACCCGCGCCACTGCCGGGTGCTGCTCCAGCCAACGAGCCACCGCCAGCGCCGCCTCGCTCTGCGCCTTCATGCGCAGATTCAGCGTTTCCATGCCCTTGAGCACCACCCAGGCGTTGAACGGTGCCAGGGTCATGCCTGCAGCGCGCATCGTCGCGCCGAACACGTCCACGATGAGCCGGTTGGCGCCGCATAGCGCACCCGCCATCACGCGGCCCTGGCCGTCGAGGTATTTGGTGGCAGCATGCATCACCAGATCCGCGCCCAGTGCCAGCGGGCGTTGCAGAGCCGGCGTGCAGAAGGTGTTGTCCACCGTCAGCAGCGCGCCCGCCTCGTGTGCCAGATCGGCCAGCGCCCGGATGTCGCAGACCTCGGTGAGCGGGTTGGTCGGAGTCTCGGCGAACAGCAGTTTGGTCGTCGGCCGGATCGCAGCCCGCCACTCGGCGATGTCGGTCTGCGAGACGAAGCTGGTCTCGACGCCGAACTTGCCGAACTCCTTGGCGAACAGGCCGATGGTCGAGCCGAACACCGAGCGCGAGCACACCACATGGTCGCCTGCCTTCAACAGCCCCATGATCAGCAGCAGGATGGCGCTCATGCCTGTGGCGGTGGCGATGGCTCCTTCGGCCCCTTCCATCGCAGCCAGACGCATCTCCAGGCTGCGCACCGTCGGGTTGCTGGTGCGTGCGTAGGTGAAGTCCTCCATGTTCGCGAAGCGCCGCGCCGAAGTGGCGGCGTCGGGCTGCACGAACGCACTGGTCAGGAACAGCGCCTCGGAGTTCTCGCCGTGCTGGCTGGGCGGCAGCGCAGTGCGCACGGCCAGCGTCTCGGGCCGTAGCCCTTCGGGCAGGCAGCGATCACCAGCGGCGCCACTCACGTCCTGTCTCCGCTGTTCTGCAGGGCCAGACGGGTCCGATCCGCCCCCTCTTCGTCCTGTGGCTGCGTAGCGCGTTGCGTCTTGATGGCATCGAAGTCCTCGACGCTGACATCCCCGGTGATGTAGTGACCATCGAAACAGGAGGCCTCAACCCCCTTGAGATCACTGCGCAGGGCATGCACGGCCTGTTTCATGCCTTCGACATCCTGATAAATCAGGGCATCACAGCCGATGTAGTCACGGATTTCATCCATCGTGCGGCCGTGCGCGATCAGCTCTTCCTTGGTCGGCATGTCGATGCCATAGACGTTCGGATAGCGCACCGGCGGTGCGGCCGAGGCCATGAATACTTTGCTGGCACCAGCCTCGCGAGCCATCTGCACGATCTCGCGGCTGGTAGTACCACGCACGATCGAGTCATCGACCAGCAGAACGTTGCGCCCCTTGAACTCCATGCCAATGGCATTGAGCTTTTGGCGAACGCTCTTCTTACGCACACCCTGGCCCGGCATGATGAAGGTGCGACCCACGTAGCGGTTTTTCACGAACCCTTCGCGGTAGGGCTTGCCGAGCTTTTGCGCCAACTGCATTGCCGATGGCCGGCTTGATTCAGGAATCGGAATGACCACATCGATTTCATCAATCGTGAGCTGATCAGTCACGCGCTCGGCCAGGGTTTCACCCATCTTGAGTCGGGCGTGATAGACCGAGATGCCGTCGATCACCGAGTCCGGACGTGCCAGATAGACAAACTCGAAAACACAGGGGTTCAGCACCGAGGCCACAGCGCACTGTTGGCTGTGCAGCGTGCCCTGCAGATCGATGAACACGGCTTCACCCGGGGCCACATCGCGCTGCAGCGAGAAGCCCGTCCCTTCCAGCGTGACCGACTCGCTGGCCACCATCCAGTCCGTGCCTTCGTCGGACTGCTGCGAGCCCAGGCACAGCGGACGAATGCCGAAGGGATCGCGGAAGGCCAGCAGACCATAGCCGGCAATCAGCGCCACCACGGCATAGGAGCCCTTGATGCGACGGTGCACGGCGCTCACCGCCTTGAAGATCAGCTCTGGGGTCAGCGGCAGATCACGCGCCGACAACTCCAGCTCATGCGCCAGGATATTGATCAGGACTTCGGTATCGCTCTCGGTATTGATATGCCGGCGATCGATATCAAAAAGCTCCTTCTTGAGCGCATGGGCGTTGGTCAGATTGCCGTTATGCACCAACACCAGCCCGAAGGGGGCGTTGACGTAGAAGGGCTGCGCCTCTTCTTCGCTGTAGGCATTGCCTGCGGTCGGATAACGCACCTGCCCCAGCCCCATCGTGCCCGGCAGGGCCCGCATGTTGCGGGTACGGAAGACGTCCCGGACCATGCCGCGCGCCTTGTGCATAAAGAATTTCGTCCCCATCGCGGTGACGATGCCTGCGGCATCCTGGCCGCGGTGCTGCAACAGCAGCAGTCCGTCATAGATCAGCTGATTGACGGGTGAACGGGCAATGACCCCGACGATGCCACACATCTCGACTCCAACAGTGCATTGACGCGATCCGCTCCCGCCAGCCGGGCTGCAGACCCCATCGATTCAAGAAATTTCAGATCCAGTGACCGGTCACTGGGGCGGCCACACGGGCAGAACGGGGCAGCAGCCAGGCAATCGCGCCCTGCGACCACTGCACACCCACCGATTGCTTCCAGACCGGTTGACGGCTCATCGGCGTCAACCCCAGCAGATAGACGAGCGCCATCGCGATGGTGCCCCCTCGCACTGTCCCGAACAAAGCGCCGAGTCCGTGATCCAGTAGACCCAGCGGCGAGGCGTGGACGAGGGTTCGCAGCAGCGCAATCAGCAACCTCCAGATCACCAGCGCCAAGACAAAGACCCCTAGAAATCCCAGGCCCCGGTTGATGGTGGGATCCCGAAAATCCAGGTGCAGGGCCTGTGCCGCTACATCGCCAAACTGCCCGGCCATCACCCAGGCCAGAGCCCAACCCAGCATCGACAGCAACTCGAAAACCAGACCCCGCACGGCCCCGATCACGGCGGAAACCCCCAGCACCAGCAGGATGACCCAGTCCAGCCAGACCATCTCACTGAAGCATCAGGGCCGCGTCCACCCCATTGGCACGCACTTTGGCCAGAACGGCACCGGCCTCATCCCGTGACCCGAAGGGCCCGAGGCGGACACGGATGCGGCGCCCGGCCGCCGTGCTGACTTCCTGTTCGCTGGCCTTCATGCCCAGACGTTCCATGCGGCCGCGCATCTCGTGGGCCGCATGATCATTGCCAAAGGCACCCACCTGCACGAAATACCGAGTCGCAGCAGGTGTTGAAGAAACCTGGCGTGATGCAGGTGCAGCAGCCGGTGACGTGGTGCGACCGTCGAGCAGTGCCTGAGCCCGGACCGGATCACTACGTCGCGCGCTGCCTGAAGCCGCCGGTGCCACTGCGGCGACCATCGGGACCGAAGCGGGTCGGGCCGTGGCTGGGGCCGAGGAGGACGCCTGGGCCAGCGGACGCAATCCCACTGAGGATGCTGGTCCCGATAGGAAGATCGGCGCCGTCGGTGCTGTCGACGCAGAGGCCCCCGGTCCGGCGATTGCCAACGGGCGGATCGAAGTCGGGTTAGTCGCCTGAGCATTGAGCGGGACCCCCGAGCCAGCCATTGACCCTGAAGCGGCCGAAGCCGCAACTGCAGCGGTGCGTGCGGAGGGCGCCGGCAACGGGCGGGGGGTGCCGTCAAAGATGCGCGGAAGCAGCAGAACCGCGATCAGGACCAACACCGAAGCGCCGACCAGACGATGACGAGCCCGCAGTCGCAACGCCTCAAGCTGTGCCGGATCCGGACCGGGCTCAGCGGACTGGCGTTCGGATCGCTTGCGGCGGAGCCAATCGGAAAGAAGTCCCATGATTGCTTGGTATGCGGTGGGGTACGCGCTCAGTCGTACTCAGGTTCCCGAGGACGGGTCCTGCTGCAGAACACCACCCACGGTATAGAAGGATCCGAAGACGACGATTCTATCAGCCGGGTCTGCCCGGCCCTTGACCGCAGCTAGGGCTGCGGCCGGGGATGCATGGGTGTACACAGCGGCGCCAGGGCGCAGACGCCCAAGCTGCTCGGCCAGCGTACCTGCCGAGGCCGCCCGAGGGGTCGGCAGATCGCAGCAATGCCACTCATCCATCAAGGCCAGCAGGGGGGCCAACAGACCCTCGAGATCCTTGTCGGCCATCGCGCCGAGGATGGCGAAGTTGCGCGGGAAAAATCCCATCTGATCCAGGTTATTGGCCAGCACAGCGGCCGCATGCGGGTTGTGTCCGACATCCAGCACCACAGCGGGTTGTCCGGGCAGTACCTGGAAGCGGCCTGGCAATTCGACCAGGGCCAGGCCGTTGCGAATTGCCTGAACCGGCACCGGCAACCGATCACGCAGCGCAGCCAGAACGGCCAGCGCACCGGCGGCGTTCAGCAACTGATTGGCACCCCGCAGCGCCGGATACGCCAAGGCATTCCAGCGGCGGCCACGGCCGCTGAAGTTCCACTGCTGGCGATCTCCCGTAATGCCGAAATCAAGTCCGTTCTGCCACAGATCAGCCCCCAGGCGTCGAGCGGCTTCACCCACGCTGGCCGGAGGTGCCGGGTCACTGACCACCACGGGACGCCCCGATCGCATGATGCCGGCCTTCTCCCGGCCGATCGCCTCGCGATCCGGGCCCAGCAGATCCATGTGATCGAGATCGATGCAGGTGATCACTGCACAGTCCGGGTCGATCACATTGACGGCATCCAGCCTTCCGCCGAGACCCACTTCCAGGATCACCACATCCATCGATTCGCAAAACTGGATGCGACGCAACAACGCCAGGGTGGTGAACTCAAAGTAGGTCAGTTTGATACCGCCACGGGCCGACTCGACCGCGTCGAAGTGCTCGGGCAGGGAATCACCCACAACATCAGCGCCATCCAGGCGCAAACGCTCTTCGAAACGGATCAGATGCGGCGAGGAGTAGACGGCCACGTGGTAGCCCGCCTGCAGCAGGATCGTCTCCAGCATGGCGCAGGTCGAGCCCTTGCCGTTGGTGCCGGCCACGGTGATCACCACTTGTCGCCCGAAGCTCAGTCCGAGTCGATCCACCATCTGCCTGACCCGATCCAGTGACAGATCAATGCCGTGGATCCCTTGGGCATGCAGCCCTTCGCAGTGCTTGAGCCAGTCAGACAGCGTTCTGGTACTCATGGTGGACAACCGGGTTCGGAAGCAGAAAAAAACGGGCGCCGCACGCGACGCCCGCACAGTTCAGGACGAGATAACCGAAGTTCGTGATCAGGCGACTGCGTCTGCGCTCTGACGCTGCAGCATCGCCAGGGTGCGCGCCACCGTCTCACGCATCTGACGGCGGTCGACGATCATGTCCAAGGCACCCTTTTCGACCAGGAATTCGGCGCGCTGGAAGCCTTCGGGCAGCTTCTCGCGCACGGTGTTCTCGATCACCCGGGGACCGGCAAAACCGATCAGTGCCTTGGGTTCGGCGATGACGACATCACCCACGAAGGCGAAGCCGGCCGAGACGCCACCCATGGTCGGGTCGGTCAGGATGCTGATGTAAGGCAGCTTGGCTTTGGCCAGACGGGTCAGCGCCGCATTGGTCTTGGCCATCTGCATCAGCGACAGCAGACCTTCCTGCATGCGCGCGCCACCCGTGGCGGTGAAGCAGACGAAAGGCACCTTCTGTTCCAGCGCCGTTTCAACGCCGCGCACAAAGCGCTCGCCGACCACCGAGCCCATCGAGCCGCCCATGAAATCGAACTCGAAGCAGGCCGCCACCAGCGGCACGCTCATCACCGAGCCGCCGATCACGATCAGCGCATCAGTTTCGCCGGTCGACTCCAGCGCTTCCTTCAGACGCTCGGGGTACTTGCGGCTGTCCTTGAACTTGAGCGCATCGACCGGAATCACTTCCTGGCCGATCTCATAGCGGCCTTCACCATCGAGAAAGGCGTCCAGCCGGGCCCGGGCACCGACACGGTGATGGTGCGAGCACTTCGGGCAGACGTTGAGGTTTTGCTCCAGATCGGTCTTGTACAGCACCGTCTCGCAGGACGGGCACTTGATCCAGAGCCCTTCCGGCACCGAACGGCGCTCGGCCAGATCGGCATTGCGTTGGATTTTCGGGGGCAGCAGCTTTTCGAGCCAGCTCATGCGCGTTCTCCTTGGAGCGTGTCCAGTGCCGCCCGGATATCGCGGAGGAATCCGGCAGCTGCCGGCACCACCCGCTCGCGCGGCTCGTTTTCAATCAGCTGGATGATACGGGAACCGATCACCACGGCATCTGACACCTTGGCAACCGCCACAGCGGTAGCGGCGTCGCGAATGCCAAAACCGACCCCGACCGGCACGCTCACCGCCGCCCGGATGCGCGGCACCATGTGGGCCACTGCCTCGGTATCGAGGTGGCCGGCGCCGGTCACCCCCTTGAGCGACACGTAGTAGACATAGCCGGTGGCGATACGGCCGACTTCCAACATGCGCTGATCGGTCGAGGTCGGCGCGAGCAGGAAGATGGCATCCATCTCGGCCGCGCGCAGACGAGTGGCAAAGGCTTCGCACTCCTGCGGCGGGTAATCGACGATCAGCACACCGTCGACCCCGGCGGCCTTCGCGTCATCGACAAAACGATCCGGGCCGTAGCACTCGACCGGGTTGGCGTAGCCCATCAGCACCACCGGCGTGGTGGCGTCGCCAGCGCGAAAGGCTCTCACCATCGCCAACACGTCGGCCGTCGAGATGCCCTTGAGCAGCGCTCGCTCGCTGGCGCGCTGGATCACCGGGCCGTCGGCCATGGGGTCGGAGAACGGCACACCGAGTTCGATCACGTCAGCACCGGCCTCGACCATGCCGTGCATCAACTCGACCGTGACATCGGCGTAGGGGTCGCCCGCCGTGACGTAGGGAATCAGCGCCTTGCGCCCTTCGGCAGCGAGACGGGCGAAAGTGGCTTGAATACGGCTCACAGCACGCCCCCCTTGACGCTCTGACCCCGGCACGACGGCCGGCAATAGAAATCGGCACCGGACAGGTCGGCCACGGTGCCGATGTCCTTGTCGCCTCGACCGGACAGGTTGATCAGGATGTGCTGCTCCGGGCGCATGGTCCTGGCCAGCTTCATGCCGTAGGCCACCGCGTGGCTCGACTCCAGCGCCGGGATGATGCCTTCGGTACGGCAGAGGTAATGGAAGGCTTCGAGCGCTTCCTTGTCGCTGATGCCGACGTACTCGGCCCGGCCGATGTCCTTCAGGTAGGCGTGTTCCGGACCGACGCCGGGGTAATCGAGGCCGGCCGAGATCGAATGCGTCTCGGTGATCTGACCGTTGGCGTCTTGCAGGATGTAGGTGCGGTTGCCGTGCAGCACGCCCGGCTTGCCCAGTTGCAGCGAGGCCGAGTGCTTGTTCGTGTCCATGCCCTCGCCCGCCGCCTCGACGCCGATCAGTCGAGTGCCTTCATGCGGGATGTAGGGGTAAAAAATCCCCATCGCATTGCTACCACCGCCAACGCAGGCGATCACCGCGTCGGGCTGGCGGCCGGCCGAGCCACCGAGTTCCTCGACCAGCGCCGGCATCTGTTGCAGGCATTCCTGGCCGATGACGCTCTGGAAGTCGCGCACCATCGCCGGATACGGGTGCGGGCCGGCCACGGTGCCGATGATGTAGAAGGTGTTCTCGACGTTCGTCACCCAGTCGCGCATCGCCTCATTCAAGGCATCCTTGAGCGTCTTGCTGCCGCTCTCGACCGGGATCACCTTGGCGCCAAGCAGATGCATGCGGTAGACATTCGGGCTCTGGCGCTTGACGTCTTCGGCACCCATATAGACCACGCACTCCAGACCGTAGCGGGCACAGATCGTCGCGGTCGCGACGCCATGCTGGCCGGCGCCGGTCTCGGCGATCACGCGCGGTTTGCCCATGCGCTTGGCCAGCAACGCCTGGCCGATCACGTTGTTGATCTTGTGCGCGCCGGTGTGGTTCAGGTCTTCACGCTTCAAATAGATCTGCGCGCCGCCCATCTCGCGGCTCATGCGAGCGGCGTGATAAATCGGGCTCGGGCGACCGACGAAGTACTTCAGTTCGCTGCGGAACTCAGCGAGGAACTCCGGATCGCCGCGGTAGCGGTCGTAAGCAGCACGAAGCTCGTCGAGCGCATGACTGAGGGTTTCAGCAACGAAGCTGCCGCCATAGACGCCGAAGTGACCTCGGGCGTCGGGTTGGTCATAGGTAATCATGGGAGTCCGAAACGACGAGAGAGAAAAGCACCGGCACTGCTTCAGCCTGCCAGCGACAGCTGACGATCGGCCTGACGCACGGCGGCGCAGAAAGCTTGCATCAGCCCGGCATCCTTGACGCCCTTGGCGACTTCGACACCAGAGCTGACATCAACCGCGGCGGGACGAAGTTGCAGTACACCTTCGATCACGTTTGCAGGATTCAACCCACCAGACAAAACGACCGGACGGGGCACGTCGGCAGGAATAAGCGACCAATCGAAAACCTTTCCGCCCCCTCCGTAGCCTTCGACATGGGCGTCGAGCAGCACGGCCTGGGCGCTGGAAAATTGCCGCGCGAAGTCTAGCAAATCGAACCCCGGGCTCATCCGGGCAGCCCGCAGATAAGGTCGACCGTACCGCTCGCAATCCTCTACACCCTCATCCCCGTGAAACTGAAGCAGCAGATTCGGAATGGCTGCACAGGCAGCCTCGATCTCCTCGGGCACCGCATTGACGAACAGCCCGACCGGCGTGACAAAGGGGGGCAGGCGCCGGGTCAGATCGACGGCGCGACTCAAGGTCACGGCCCGGGGGCTGCGGGCATAGAAGACCAGACCGATGGCATCCGCACCGGCAGCCACGGCAGCATCGACATCGACTTCCCGAGTCAGCCCACAAATCTTGATGCGTGTACGGCTCATGCCCTCAACTCCTCTCCAACCCACCCGGTAGCCAGTCAAACGCTGCGGTCCGACTCGGCAGCCCGAGTTCGGCGTCATATCGGGGCCCCAGGAAATACAACCCTGCCGCGGGAAATGTCGGCGCGGCCAGTTTTCGATCCCTGGACGCCAGCACCTCAGCCAGCCATTGCGGCGTTCGCGTCCCGCTGCCGACAGCGATCAGGCAACCCATCAGGTTTCGCACCATGTGATGCAGGAAAGCACTGGCCTCGAATTCGAAGCGCCAGTACGCCCCACAGCGCCGGATCGAGATCTCGCGGAGTTCCTTGATCGGCGATAACGCCTGACACTCCGAGGAGCGAAAGGCCGAAAAGTCGTGCGTGCCAATCAGCGTTGCGGCGGCTGCCTCCATTTGATTGTGATCCAGAGGCCGGAAACACCAACCTGCCTGACCCGACTCGATCGCTGGACGGACGGGGGATTCCAGCAGCAGGTAGGCATAACGTCGTCCTCTCGCATGATTCCTGGCATGAAAGTCAGCGGGTACAGCCTGACACCACTGCACGGCAATATCGGCAGGCAAGAAGGTATTGGTACCCCGCACCCAGGAAAACGGATCTCGCTCCACGGGTGCATCGAGGTGGACCACCTGATTGAGCCCATGGACACCGGTATCTGTCCGCCCGGCACACATCGTTCTAACCTCACGAGCGGCAAAGGTCGTTAGGGCCTTTTCCAGTTCATCCTGAACCGTCCGACCGTTGGACTGGCTCTGCCATCCGCTAAAGCGCTGTCCCATATAGGCAACGCCCAAGGCGATACGCCGCCTTTCAGGAGAACTGCAATCGCGCAGAGAATTTTTTATCGTCATAACGAAAAAGGGCGCCGAAGCGCCCTTCTACGGTTGATCAAAAGTTTCTCAATCAATTGCTTAGTTCAACGACTGCAGCAGACGCTGAGCCTTGGCCTTCAGGGCCGGCGAGCCATTCTGAACCACCTCGTTGAGCAGATCGCGAGCACCTTCGACATCGCCGATCTGACGGAACTCATCTGCCAGTTCGATCTTGCGCAGCCACGGGTCCGAATCCGTATCACCGCTGGGAACATTACCCGACGAAGGCACATCGAAGTCCAACGACACAGAACCAAAATCAGCCCCACGACCAGAATTTCCGCTGGCCGGATTGCTTGGCTCAGGCAGACCGAAATCCGCCGGATCAAAGTCGATATTGCCACCGCCGCCGGAACGGCCTGTGCTGCCTGTAGAGGCCGAAGCCCCTCCCATGCTCGGAGCACGGTAGAGATGATCGTCAGGTGTTTCCATCTCGCCAGGGACAGAAATATCCAGATCGACCAGTGAATCGTGATCCGAATTCTGTGCGGACTGACTCATGGCACCACTGCGCTCGAATCGCGAAGCGGAAGGCACCACGGATTGAGGCATGGTCGTAGCCCCCAGAGGCTCACTCATCCCGACACCCCCGGTACCGCCCGCAGGATGGCCGCCGGGTTCGTACAGCGGATTTTCAGGGTCGATTGAACGACCGAGTTCCTGAACCTTGGCCCAGTCCTCCCCGCGACCGTCCGTCAGACCGAACATCTCGCCGGCCATCGACTCGAAACCCTTGACATCGCGCCGCTTTGCGTAGACTTCAAGCAGTTTGGAGCGAATCGCCAGACGGTCCGGGTTGGCGCGCAGCGCTTCCTTCAGAATCTCTTCCGCCTGGAGATCTCGTCCGTACGCGAGATAGACATCTGCCTCCGCGACCGGGTCGACGTCACCAATCGCGTCGATCTGGCTGAGCGAATAGCTCATCGACGAGGGAGACTGCCCCGTGTCTCGGGTATCAACGCGCTGGCCACCACTGGCGCCAAAAAAGGAATCAGGTTGGAGTCGACTTTCTAGAAAGGAAGACACCCCAGCCTCATCCTTGCCCCGGTTGCGCAGACGGTAATAGCCGAGGCCGGCCAACAAAGCCAGCACCAAGCCGGCGCCGGGAAGCACCAGCGGGTTGTCTGTCAGGCCATCGAGGATCGAACCCTCATCAGCCGGCACAGGTGTCGGAACTGGCGCCTTGCGCGGCAACACAGCCGAGCCAGGCGCAGAGGGAGCGGCTGCGCCACCAGAAGCTGCCCCACCCGATGCGGCCAACAACGGGGCTGATGCAGATAAAGCCCCGCCTGAAGCTGGCTGAAGCACAGAAACCCCGATCGAGGGTCCTGATGCCGCCGAATTAGGTGCAGATGCGACGATCGGCACTACGCTCGGCGACGCTGCAGAAGACGCCTTGATCTGCGCCGATGCAGCAGCGATCTTGGCGATTTCAGCATTGGTCTTCTCTGTTTCGGCAACCCGAGCCTTCAACTCACCCGCATTGCGAGTCGCAGCAAACTTGTCTTCGGGAGTCGGCTGCGATGCCAAACCACCCTTGCCAGGCACCGCACCACCCTTGTCAAGCTTGAGCGTATTCTTGGGCTTGTCTGCTGGAGTGCTGCGGTCGCTGACCTTGGTCTCGACCTTGCCCACAGATTGACGCGTTGGAGAACTGGCAGACTCAGTGGCAGCAGGAATTGCAGCCGCCAACCGCTGCCGGTAGGCATTGAAATCTGCGCTCTGTGCGTGGATCAGCTGACGTGCCTCAGCCTGATCGATGGATACCACCTGTTCCTTACCTGGAAGGTTCAACACCACGCCCGACTTCAGCCGGTTCATATTCGAACCGATAAATGCTGGTGGATTCCCACGGAACAAGCCGACCAACATCTGCTCGAGCGATACGCCAGAAAGAGCGTTGCGGTTTGCAATGGCAGTCAGAGTATCGCCACGTTTAACCGTGATCGAAGCAGCGGACGCCGCTCCCTGTGAGCCTGCCGAGTTGACTTCACGCGACGGCTGACCTGACTGGGAGACAGATTCTGTGCCAGCAACCTTGACACGCAGTGGCGCTTGCTGAGGCACCGGTTCGGGCGCTACAACATTGGCAGCGGCCTGTTGAACTGGTGCCGATGCAGGCTCAGGTGCAGCAGGTGCAGGCGTCTGAAGACCGGACTCAGGTGAGGACGCAGGCTCCGAAGAAGGCACCTGAAGCGTGGGAACGGCCAAAGGCGGTTCGCTCACAACAGCAGGAGCAACAGGCAGTGCGGCAGCCGGCACTTCGGATGCGGGCTGCTTCTGCGCCGTGTTCACCGGCGGATCGAACAGCAGGGTGTACTCCCGCATCAGACGGCCACTGGGCCAAGCCATTTCCAGAATAACGTCCACAAACGGCTCCTGCACCACTCGATCACTGGTGATCAAGAGGTAATTGGAACCATCGGCCCGCTTCTGAAGCTGGATGGTGGTCGACGGAAGCACCGGGTTGTAATCCACCCCGGCCACTTTGTAGGACTCGGGTGGAGCGACGCGCACGCGCAGGCCCGACTCCTCCTCAGCCGAGATACTGGTCACCTCGACTTCGGCCCGCAGAGCCTCCCCCAGGGCTGACTGGATATTTACTCGACCCAGCCCGAGTGCCCAGGCGGGATCTGCCGCACTGAGCGTCAGCGCCGCGGCGGCTGCCAAAACATTCAGTGACGAGCGCATCATTTGCTTTCGATCAGTCTTCAAGGCTTCTCCCGCGCACGGCGCGCTGCTCGATTCACGTCACGCCGGTCCGTTGAAAGAAAAAATCAACAATAAACAACAGGTATGCGTCGACGATAGCATCAAGCCCCACCGAGCACAAGCCGCCATCCTGCAAGCAGATGGCCGATTAGTCAGTTGGATTTGGTTTGCGTGACCAAATCTGCAACAGTCTCCGTTGTCATCGTGGAAATAATTCACGCATCCAGAAGAATTCTGAGCATGCGGCGCAGCGGCTCTGCAGCACCCCAAAGTAGCTGATCACCGATGGTGAAGGCGCCCACATATTCCGGTCCCATGGCGAGTTTTCTGATACGACCCACCGGAATATCCAACGTACCCGTCACAGTCACCGGGGTCAAACCAGCAAGTGTTGCTTCACGAGTATTCGGGATCACCTTGGCCCACGGATTATCGGCAGCGATCATGGCTTCGATATCGGCGACAGGCACATCCTTGCGGAGCTTGAAAGTCAGCGCCTGACTATGGCAGCGCATGGCCCCGACGCGTACGCAGAAGCCATCGACGGGGATAGCAGCCGACCCGAAGGATTCGCCCACTCCCAGAATCTTGTTGGTCTCGGCCATGCCCTTCCACTCTTCACGCGACTGACCATTGCCCAGATCCTTATCGATCCAGGGGATCAGCGAGCCCCCCAGGGGAACGCCGAAATTCGCCGTCTCATCCGCACTGAGGCTACGCTGCTTGGCGATTACCTTGCGATCGATTTCGAGAATCGCGCTCTTCGGATCATCAAGAAGGTTGCGGACCTCAGCGTTGAGCGTGCCGTACTGCGTCAGCAACTCGCGCATGTGCTGAGCCCCGCCACCCGAGGCGGCCTGATAGGTCATCGTGCTCATCCACTCGACCAGACCGGCTTTGTACAGGGCGCCCACGCCCAGCAGCATGCAACTGACCGTGCAATTAC
>DALYHR010000022.1:0-15319 GCA_031970775.1 Burkholderiaceae bacterium
TCGCCGGCCGCGCCGAAGATGCCACCGAAGAGAACATCCAGGCCCGCGTGCGCGGCACGCTGCTGATGGCGCTGTCGAACAAGTTCGGTTCGATCGTGCTGACTACCGGCAACAAGAGCGAGATGGCCACTGGCTACTGCACGCTCTACGGCGATATGGCCGGGGGCTTTGCGGTGATCAAGGACGTGGCCAAGACCCGGGTCTACCGGCTGGCGGCCTGGCGCAATGCGCAAGGCGTGGCGAGCGGGCAGGGCGAGATCATCCCCGAGCGGATCATCACCCGCCCCCCGTCGGCCGAGCTGCGCCCGGATCAGACCGATCAGGACAGCCTGCCGCCCTATGAAGTGCTCGACGCCATCCTGGCGCGCTACATGGAAGAGGACGAGCCGATCGAGCAGATCGTCGCCGCCGGCTTTGCGCGCGCCGATGTCGAGCGGGTGACCCGGCTGATCCAGTTCAACGAATACAAGCGCCGGCAGTCGCCGGTGGGCATCCGCATCACGCACCGCGCTTTCGGGCGTGACTGGCGGTATCCGATTACTTCGAAGTTCCGCGCCTGATTGGCCTCGGGCTGGACCGAAAGGAAGCCGATGCGTTCCTCCTCCTGGGCCCTTTCCGGCCTGATGCTGACGCTGGGTTTGACGGCGCTGCCGGGTCTGAGCGGTTGCGCAGCCCCAACCTCGGCGGCAGTCACCGCGGGCGATGCCGCTCAGGGCAGTGACGCTGCTGCGGCGACGCCCGCAACGGCTGCCTCGCAGCCTGCTGTAGCGGCTTCGGCCGCGCCCCTGCTGCCGGGGCAGCCCGCACCGTTTGCGACGGTGATCAAGGGTGCGACCCGCAGCGCGGGCGCATTTGCGGTCTGGAAAAAGGAAGAGCGGATCTGGCTGGAGCTGGGCGAGAAAGACTTCGGCGTGCCGCTGTTTCTGTCGCCCAAGCTGATGAGCGGGCTGGGCGAGGCGGGGTTCTACGGCGGACTGATGGCCAGCCGCTACGCCAGCTTTGGCAAGCCGCAGCTGGTGGAATTTCGCCGCATCAACAATCAGGTGCAGCTGATCGCCCGCAACAGCGAGTTCGTTGCAGCGGAAGGTTCACCGCAGGCCCGCGCGGTGCGGGCGGCCTATTCGCCCAGCCTGATCGGCAGCGCGATGGTGGCCAGTCAGCCGCATCCGCAGAGCAAGGCCATCCTGATCGAGGTCGGGCCGATGCTCAACGCCGACCTGCTCGGGCTGGCGATTCAGCTGCAGCGGCATTACCGGCAGGGCTACGCCTATGACCCGCGTAATTCGGCGGTGGTCACCACCCGAGTCAAGCCCGATGAACTGATCTTCGAGACCGAGAGTCACTACGCCACGGCCTCGATTGCGACCCCGCAACACGGGGCGCCTTCGACAGCGCCGCAGCCCAGCCTGCCCTCGACCCTGCCGGATGTGCGCAGCCTGTTTTTGCGTGTGCATTACGGGCTGTCGCGTCTGCCGGCGCAGGCGATGAAGCCGCGCCGGGCCGACCCGCGCCTCGGTCACTTCGTCACCGCGGTCAGCGATTTTGGTGACGAGCTGCCGCGCAGCCCGCGCCAGCGCTTCGTCAACCGCTGGCGCCTGGAGAAGAAGGATCCGGCCGCCGCCCTGTCGCCGCCGGTGCGGCCGATCACCTATTGGCTGGATCGCAATATTCCGGTGCGCTACCGCGAGACGATCCGGCAGGCGATCCTGGAGTGGAACAAGGCCTTCGAGAAGATCGGCTTCAAGGAGGCGATCGTGGTGCGGCAGCAGCCGGACAACGCCGAGTTCGACACCCTGGATCTCGGCACGGCCTCGGTGCGCTGGATGACCAATGCGTCGCCGGCCTTCGGCGCCATCGGCCCGAGTCATGTCGATCCGCGCAGCGGCGAAATCCTGGATGCCGATATCGCGATCGAGAGCCTGTCATCTCGGGCGATCCGTACCGCGCGCAGCCAGGTGCTGGTCTCTTCGGCGGCCGAGGTGACGGGGCTGGAGCTGCACCCTGACCAGTGCCAGCATGCCGAGCACGGGGCCGAGCAGCTCGGGTTTGCGCTTGACGTGCTCGACGCTCAGGGTGTGCTGCCGCCCGACAGCCCGGAGGTGGAGCGCTTCGTACTGGCCTATCTGCGCGACACGGTGATGCACGAAATCGGCCACACACTGGGCTTGCGCCACAACTTCCGGGCCTCCCGGGTGCGCACTGCGGCTGAATTGGCTGATCCGGCTTTCACGGCCAGCCATTCCCTGACAGGGTCGGTGATGGAATACGCCCCGGTCAACCTGCCGCGCCCGGGGCAGCCGATGCCAGAGCCGTTCAGCGCCACGCTGGGGCCCTACGACTTCTGGGCCGTTGAATACGCCTACGGCGTCTGGCCTGCGGACAAGGAGACGGGCGAGTTGGCCCGTATCGCGGCGCGCTCGGCCGAGCCCGAGCTGGCTTACGGCACCGACGAGGATGCCATGCTTGGTGTCGACCCCGAAGTGCTGACCTTCGATCTGGGCGACGACCCGGTGGCCTTTGCCGCCACCCGCTTGGAGATCGTGCGCGATCTGATCCGGCGCCAGGAGGGCCGCTCGCTCGATCCGCAGCAGGATTACGCGGTACTGCGGCGCAGTCTGGGCTACGCGCTGCGCGATCTGGGTCGGTCAGCCGGGGTGCTGGCTCGCCAGATCGGTGGCATCCGCACCCTACGCGACTTCCCGGATTCGGGGCGCGACCCGATTGCGCCGGTGCCGGCGGCGCAGCAGCGCGCGGCGCTCGATTTGATCGACCAGATCCTGGCCGGCGAAGGGTTGACGGCTTCGCCGGCCCTGCAACGCCGCCTTGCACCGGACTTTCTCGAGCGTGCCGAGGCGCTGAGCCAGGGCGATGCCGTGATCACCGACTACTCGCCCCAGCAGGCGCTGCTCGAAGTTCAGAAGTCCCTCATCGGCCAGCTGCTCAGCGACGGGGTGGCGCAGCGGTTGCTCGACAGCGAAAGTCGGGTCGAGGCCGGCGCTGCGCTGAAGCTGGGCGATCTGTACGCCCGCATCGAGCGCCAGGTCTGGGGTGATACGCTGGCCGAAGGTCATGCTGCCCGTCGCGAACTGCAACGGGATCAGGTGCAGCGCCTGGCCGCTCAATTGCTGCGTCCGGCCGGGCAGGTCCGCCCCGAAGCCCGTGCCTTGCAGCGCAGCCAGGCCCGTCGTCTGCTGGAGCGACTCAATGGTGCTCTAGCCCGTCGTGGGGTTAGCGAGACGGCGCGCGCGCATTGGCAGGACAGTGCCGAAGCGCTCAGGGATGCGCTGGAAGCCCGGGTGGTGCGTCAGACCCCTTGAGCGCAGAGTGTGTGCTGCCGCAACAGCCGCACCGGGATGCAACGAGGCCCCGTCATTCGGTCTGCTTTGTTAGCGATTACAGACCGGGTCGATTCGGAAGTGACCACAATGCATCCACCCTGTGCGGCAGGCCGGATCGAGGGGTCCGAGGCTGACTCAGGTCGGGAGTGCTGAATGTTCAAAGGCTGGCAACGGACGGTGAAAGCTCTGAGATCCTGGCGAGGTCGCCAGGAGGCTGAAGGGCCGAGGAGTGATCCGGCTCAGATGACCCTGGTCTGGATGATCGCCCTGGGGTTCGCTGCCATGCTGATGCTGATGGTCGGGCTGACTCTGGCGGTTTGGCTGGCACTGGGGGCTCGGCAGCCTCAGGACGGATTGCTGACCCTGTTGGGCGTTCTGGCGCTCAGTGGACTGGTGACTCCGCCGCTGCTGGCCTGGGCGCTGATTCGGCGGGTTCAGCGGCTCAGTGCCGCAGCCACCTCGCAACTCAACGAAAGTCTGGCCGAGAGTCTGGCGTCTGAAGAGTCCGCTCAGGAGACTTCGGTCGATCTGCCACAGGCTGCTGCCCATTCCTTCGACGATCTCTCCGACGTGATTCGCCGTCTGCACGGACTGGACGAGTCGCCGGCCCGGCCGGCTGATGGCCGCGCGGCCGAACCTCCGGCCGCTGTGACTCAACTGGCGCGTCGCTGTCTTGAGATCTCGACCGAAATTGCCACCTTGCAAAGCCGGGAAGCTCAGTCGCGCCTGCGCATGGCGCAGTCGATCGACCGCATCGAGGGACTCACGTTTCAGACGGTCTCGCTGGCCTTGCAGTCCGGGCTGCAGGGGCGCGCTCCGACGGTCTCGGGTTCAGGCCGGACCGGGGACGCCGCAGTCGCCACACCGGCATCGCCGGCTCAACCGGATGAGGTTCGCCAACTGGCTCGCCGCGCTCTGGAGGCGGCCCGCGACATCCACCGCATGATCGACGCCACGGATTCGCCCGCCGCGGGCATGGGCGACCGGCTGCGTCTGGCCGTCGAGATGGACCGCCTGCTGGAGTGGATGACGCAGCCGTCGGATGAGCCGGTGCTGCAACGTCTCGAAAGCCTGAATCGACAGCTCAGCGTGCAGGTCGTGCAGGCCGGGCAGGTGACCTTGCACCAGGAACAACAGTCCGATCGGCTCGATAAGGTGATCAGTGCCTTTGAACTACTGGTCCAGACTCAACAGGCGGCCTGGCAGACCCGGCACCTTATTGCCACGGTTCGTGATCGGGCCCGGGACTGCGGCTGAGAGCAAGCGGCTCAGCGACTCAGTCACGCAGCATCGGCGCGGTTCGGGTCAACAGCCAGGATCGGGCCGCGCCATCGCCCTCGCCACTCAGATGAGGCAACAGGCGCCGGCGCACTTCGGCGTGGTAGTGGTTCAGCCAGTCGAGGTCTTCAACGGACAGCAGGGCAGCATCGATGCAGCGTGTGTCGATCGGGCAAAGCGTCAGGGTCTCGAAGCCCAGAAACGGCCCGCCGAAGTCGTCGTCATCTGTCTCGAGGTCTTCAGCCGGTGCGAGTTCGTTGAGCACCAGGTTTTCGATGCGGATCCCCCAGCGTCCCGGGCGGTAGAGGGCCGGCTCGATCGAGGTGATCATGCCCGGCATCATCGCCATCGCCGGATCAGGTTGGGCCCCGGAGATGCTCTGCGGCCCCTCGTGCACGTTGAGGCAGTAGCCCACCCCGTGACCGGTGCCGTGGCCGTAGTCGAGTCCGACTTGCCACAGCGGTGCCCGAGCCAGCGCATCGAGCCTCGGGGAGAGCAGTCCTTGCGGGAACCGGGCCCGTGACAAGTTGATCGTGCCGCGCAGCACGCGGGTGAAGTCACGGCGCTGCTGCGCACTCGGCGTGCCGATCGGCCACACCCGGGTGATATCGGTGGTGCCGCCCAGGTACTGCGCCCCGGAGTCGATCAGCAGCAGCCCTTGCGCGACCAGCCCCTGGGTCGTTGAAATCCGGGCATGCGAGGCCGCAGTGGCGCGGTAGTGCGGCATCGCCCCATTGGCATTGAAGCCGGCGATGGTGGGAAAGCTCAGGCTGACGAAGCCGGGCAGGCGTGCGCGCTCTTCGGTCAGCCATTCGTCGACCGTCAGCTCGCTGATCTCTTCCTGCCCCAGCGCCGCCTCGAAGCGGGCGTAGAAGCGGCACATCGCAGCGCCATCGAGTTCCATCGCCGCGCGAACCTGCGCGCACTCGCTCTCGGTCTTGCGGCTCTTGAGCCGCTGGCTGGGGTTGAGGCGTTCGATCAGCCGCACCTCGTCGGCCACGTTCTGGCGGAAGGCCCAGGTCACCCGTTTCGGGTCTAGCCACAGCACGGCCTCGGCCGGCAGCGCGGCCAGACTGGCGGCGGCGTCGTCGTAGTCGTGCAACTCGATGCCATCGGCGCGCAGTTCATCGACCAGGGCGGCTGGAATGCGACGGCTGTCGACGAAAAGATGCGCCTGCATCGGCGGTTCGGGCTGCGAGGTCAAACGCACCAGCAGCAGGTGGGCGCAGAAAACCGGGTTGAACTCGACATCGCTGCCGCGCAGTCGCATCAGCCAGGCCACGTCATCGAGGCTGGAGATGAAGTGATGCGTCGCCCCGGCGGCCCGCAGGTCGGCGGCCACCGCTTCGAGGGCATCGCGGCGGGAGCTTCCGGCCAGTCGGTGAGCCCAGATCGGCGCGGCCGGGGCGGCGGGTCGATCCTGCCAGGCCGGTCCGGTCGGGTCGAGGTGCGTGATCAGCTCGCGGCCCTGTTCACTCAGGCCCTGCCGCAGAGCGGCTGCCTGCCCCAGGGCCAGCACGCGGCCATCCAGGGCGATACGAGCCCCTGCCACCGTGTGGCTGACCAGCCAGTCGATCCAGGGTGCGACGCCACCCTGATTGACCCTGCCGGTGGCGATGCCGCTGCCGGCCAGTTCGGCATCGGCCTGAATCCAGTAGCGACTGTCGGTCTGCAGCTCGGCCGCATCGGCCGTGACCAGCAAGGTCCCGGCTGACCCGGTAAAGCCGGAGAACGCTTCACGCGTCTGCCAATGCACCGGCAGATATTCCGACAGATGCGGATCGGCAGAGGGCAGGATGCAGGCATCGGCACCCAGTGCGCGCATGGACTGCCGAAGGGCTTGAAGGCGGTCGGAGACAGAGGTCATGGCCAGGGGTGTCGATTGCTCTGGGAGTTCAAATCAGGTTGGGGGCTGTGTTCGCATCACCGAAACCGAGGCTGGGACAGTCGATTGTGCGGCCGGCTGTGAGGCGGCCTGAATCTCGTCGAGGCGATGTCGTACCAGGTCGATGTGCGCCAGCAGGGTGTAGAGCTCGTCATTGAGCGTGACCGGGACGTCGATTTTGAGCACCCGCTGCTCGATGTCGTCGAGCAGGCGTCGCAGGTCGGCGATCTTGCGCCGTCCGATTTCACGCTCGATTCGGCGCAGCCGTTCGTACCAGCGGAAGATCCGGGAGCGCACGCGCAACGTATAGAGCGGCGGGACCAGCCCGAATACCGGCAACAGGATAGCCAGCATGCAGATCAGCGCCATCCAGTTGCGATCCAGCAGGCTGGCCAGCCAGAAGGGCATCCATTCCGGACGATGGGGGGGGCCGAGCCGGAAGTGATGTTCGGCTTCCTCGGACAGAGGGAATGTGCCTGCCTGACGACGGGGGAATTCACCCTCCTCACGGAACCAGCCGCCGGGCTGGTGAATCAGACTGGCGGCCTCCATCAGCTGGTGCTGTAGCGCTGGGTGCGCTGTCGCATTGACTACCAGCGACACGGTGGCCGCCAACAGATGTAGGTCGGTTTCGGGCTGATCGGTGGCCAGGTCTATCAACCCTCGGGGCAGCACCACGGTGGACAGGTGCGGGATTCGACGGGTGTAGCCGTCGGTCTGAGCCATGTCGAGCAGGCGAATGCCCGGCGCGCCGAGCAGCTCCCGAACCGCTGGGGCAGTCTCGGTCGCAAAAAAGCAGGCTGCATCGATATGACCGGCCTTCAGGGCGCTGGGCACCTGATCCATCGTTAATTTGGTCAGCGTCTGGCTGCTCATGCCGCTGATCGTCAGCAACTGATGCATCACGGCCTGACTGCTGCTGCGGTCGGGTCCGATATCGATCGCCCAACCCTTCATCTGGCCGAGATGATTGAGCTGCGGCCCCAGACCGGCCCGTTGCGCTGCGCTCTCGCGATAGAAGATCCACAGGGGCAGCCGGGTCAGGGTTCCCAGGCTCTGGGCGTTGGGACGGGCCTCAGCCGAATGGCCATCGATGACGCCATCGATCACCAGGGCGGCGTCGACCTTGCCTTCGGCCAGCAGGGCCAGGTTTTCGAGGGTTCCGGCGGTGTGTCGGACTTCCACCTCCGTGTCCGACTTGCGCAGCTGACGCACATAGCCCGCATCAATGTCATGAAAGGCGCCCTGAAGATGCCCGCTGGCGAGCACGATGCTGCGAGGCGGGATGGGGCGAATGACGGCGAACAGGATCACCACCACCGACAGAGCCGTGATGAGCAGAGGTAGGGCGACACGGGCTGAGGTGCGCAGCGAAGCCCACGCGGACTGGATCGGGGTCATGGGGAATCAGGGGGCTGCAGTCTGGTCGCGACTGATCAGGAACAGGTGGTGGCGAACCCGCTGTACCTGCATGCGGATCTGATAGAACTCGTGCGTGCGGGACAAGGGCAGCTCGATCTGGTTGAGCTGCCGCTCGATCAGATCCAGGGCCTGCTGAAGTTCAGCGGGAGATTTGCGCCGAAACAACAACTCGGATTCGATGCGTCGCAATGGACCGTACCAGCGCAGGATGCGCGAGCGCAGCCGGAAATCCAGCATCCGGCGCACGCTGCGGAACACGGGTACGACGACGATGACGATGGCCACCAGGGCCAGCCAGACCCGATCAAACATGGCGTTAAGCCAGTAGGGGAACCAGGTCGAATGTCGCGGCGGGCCATGTCGCCAGAAATGCTCAGCCTCTTCGGACAGGTGATAGATGCTCGGAGTCCCGATCGGGAGCTCGCCGTAGCGCTGAAACCAGCCCGGCGGGCTATGGATCTGCGTGGCAGCCATCATCAGCAATTGCTGCAGGGCTGGGTGAGTCTCTTCGCGAACCACCAGGGAGACGGTGGTGGACAGCAGGGTGAGGTCCTGATCCGGAATCAGCAGAGCCTCGTCAGCCAGACCCTTTTGCAGACGTACGGTGGTCAGATGCGGGATGCGCAGCGCCATCGCTTCGGCCTGCGCCATATTCAGGATGCGAACCCCCGGTGTGTGGAGCAGGCTGTGCAGGATGGGGTCGGTTTGCGATGCCACGAAGGCGATGGCATCCAGGCCGCCGCCATACAGAAAGGCGTTGGCGGCCTCCGGCAGCGACATCGACCGGGTCGGCTGACCTGGTCGATTCATGCGGTGCAACTCGAGCAATTGCCGCATCAGTTCCCGGCCGCTGCTGCCGACGCTGCCGATGTTGATGGTCCAGCCGGTCAATTGCGTCAGCTGATCGAGTTGAGCTCGCCCCAGCCGCTCCTTGGCGGTGCGTTCCATGTACAGGATCCACAGCGGCTCACGAAAGATCACGCCCAGACTGTCGAGCTGATCTCGATCGTCCTGATCGACAGCCCGAGCGCCACTTTGAACGATTGCAGCATCGACCTCCCCCTTCTTGAGTCGATCGATGTTGCTGACCGATCCATCGCTGGGTTCCGGCACCACGTCAATGCCGTAGGCCGCCAACGCCTTTCGGTAAGCCTCACCCGTCTCGGCGTAGGCGCTCTGGACCGGTCCCGTGGCCATATGCAGGACCTTGGGCGGCATTGGGTCGGCGATCTTGAACAACGCCAACAAAAGAATGAGCAGGATCAGAAGGACGGGCAGCACTGCGACAACAGCGTCGCGCAGCGCATGCAGAAGGTGATCGAGTCGGCGAGTCATGAACTTGGGGGGTGAAGCGGGGCTGAGTGTAGGTCAATGATCTGACCCTCGGACTCGGTTAGGCTCGCGGAATGAGTACGGATGACCTTGATAGAGCCGATCGCCCAGCGGTGAGCGGGCCGCAGAACGCAATCCCTCGACTTGGGATTGTTGCTGCAATGCAACAGGAATTGAGTGCGTTGCTGCACCTCCTGGAGACTGACCGCGTCGAGCGTCATGCCGGCCGCGATTTTCACGTGGGCATGCTGCATGGATGGCCAGTCGTGCTGGTGCTGTCCCGAATCGGCAAGGTGGCTGCTGCGAGCACAGTGACGATGCTGATTGAGCGCTTCGGCGTCGATCGGATGATTTTCACCGGCGTGGCTGGCGGACTGGGGCAGGGCGTTCGGGTTGGGGATGTGGTGATCGCCGATGCCCTGCTGCAGCACGATATGGATGCTTCGCCGCTCTTTCCGCGCTATGAGGTTCCGCTGTCGGGCCAGTCGCGGTTTGCTGCTGATCCGGCGTTGACTGCAGCCCTAGTGCGCGCCAGCGAGGCGGTGCTGACCCGAAGCCCCCAACCATTCGGCGTAGTGGCGCTCGAACTCGGCGTCATCGCCCCACGCCTGCATCTTGGGTTGATTGTCAGTGGCGACCGCTTTGTCTCGACGGCTGCTGAAAGCAACCGGTTGCGCCTCGAACTCCCGGATGCACTGGCTGTCGAGATGGAGGGTGCTGCGCTGGCGCAGGTCTGTCATGACTGCGCCGTGCCCTTTGCTGTGATGCGCACGATCTCGGACCGTGCCGACGACAGTGCACATGTCGACTTCGGGCGTTTCATCGACGCTGTCGCCGCTCATGCCAGTGCCGAAATCGTCGGTCAGTGGCTGGTGGGTTGAGCCGCGGTTTCCGAAAGACGCTGACGTACCAGTTCAATGTGACTGCGCAGCCGATATAACTCGTCGGCTCGGGACAGAGGGATCCTGACTTTCTCGACACGCGCCTGCAGTTCATCCAGGGCGCGAAGAATGGACGAAGGCGTTTTGCGGTTCTTTCGGATCACCTCTTCGATCAGATAGAGATCGGCGTACCAGCGAAAGATGCGGCGGCGGATGCGCCAGGCATAGATTGGCGGCACCAGGCGAGAAGCCGGCAACAGGAAGGCCATCAGCGCCACCAGCGCCAGCCAGTGACGATCGAAGAGATTGGCCAGCCAGAAAGGTAACTGACGCCAGCGCGGCATGTTGCCCTGACGGGCATAGCGCTCTGCTTCCTCGCTGAGATGGAACAGGCTGGGTTGGAACTGCGGGAATTCCCCTTCCTTCTGAAACCAGTTCCAGGGCTGGTGGATGCGCATGGCTGTGGTGATCAGCAGGTTCTGCAGTGCCGGGTGCAGGTCTTCGCGGACCAGTATCGAGGCTGTGGTGGCCAGCAGGGTGACGTCCTGTTCGGGAATGTTGTCGTTGAAGTTGAGAATGCCCTGAGGAAGGATCGTGGTGCTCAGGTGCGGAATGTTCAGCGTGAACCCTTCCGCATTGGCCAGGCTGAGCAGACGGATCGTCGAGCCCTTGCGACGCATCTCGCTGAAGAGGTCCTGGAGGGCCGGTGCGTCCTCCGAAGCCACGAACATCGTCGTGTCGATCTGACCGGCCATCAAGGCCTTGACCGAGGCGTCAACACCGAGCCCGGGCAGGGCCTCAAGCTGGTGGATGCCGAGCTTGTCGAACAGACGCAGGGCCAGGGCGCGGCCGCCGCTGTTGGGCAATCCGATGTTGGTATGGTCGGTCAACACCTGATCGAGTCGGGTTGGGGTCTCGTTCTTGAGCCGGTTCACCAGGGCGGGTGAATCCGCGCGATAAAACACCCAAAAGGGCTGGCGAAACATCAGTCCGAGGCTGTCGATCTCATGGCGATCCTGGATCTCCCGGTCCAGGCCTGCGTTTTGAACGATGGCGACATCTGCTTTGTCCTGGCGCAGCAGGTTGATGTTGTCCAGGGAGCCTGCGCTGCGCACCAGAGTGACCTCGATGCCGTGGGCAGCCATGGCTTGCTTGTAGCGCTGCCCGACCAGGTCATACGTCGCGTTGAGTTGTCCCGTGGCCAGGCGAATGCGGGTCGGGGGGATGGGTTTGAGGGCCAGCAGGATGAGCCACAGGCCAGCCAGAATGGCCAACAGCACAGGCAGGGCTGTCCAGGCGATATCGATGGACTGCCGGATCAGGAATTTGCGACTCTTCATGGGCGGACGGATGCCGGGTGGGCAGGCAAGGATCCCAGCCGCATCCGCACCAGGGCGATATGGCTGCGCAGGTCGTAGAGATCATGGGCGCGGGAGAGCGGCACCTCCAGGGCGCCGACTTCACGGTCCACCCGGTCGAGTTCGACCTTCAAGGCGGAGGCATCGAGCTCCGGGGCATCCAATGCTTGTTCGATGCGCAGCAAATCGGCGTACCAGCGGAAGATGCCGGAGCGGATCTGGAAGGTGTAGATCGACGGCAGGGTGCGCGACAAGGGGGCCATCAGCGCGAGCACCGTGATCAGGGCAACCCACATGCGCTCGAAGAAGTTGACCAGCCAGAACGGCAGCAGTCGCTCGCCTTGGGTGGGACCTTGGCGATAGAAGCGGGCGGCCTCGTGAGAGAGCGGGAACCAACTGGGCTTGCCGATGGGGAATTCCCCTTCTCGCTGTGCCCAGGACGGCTCGCGGTGAATCGTTCTGGCGGCGCTCATCAGCAATTGCTGAATGGCAGGGTGCGTCTCGTCGTGGATCACCAGTGAGGCCGCAGTGCCCAGCAGATGAATGTTCTGGTCGGGAATGTTCCTGGGCAGATTGACCGTGCCTCGCGGCAGGATGGTGCTGACGATGTTGGGCACCTTTCGGACATAGGCCTCGGCCTGCGAGAAGTCCATCAGGTCAAGGGTCGGGTCTTCCAGCAATTCCTTGAGCAATTCGGTGTCCGGCGAAGCCACGATCGTCATGGCATCGAGCTGCCCTCTGGGGTCGCGTAGCTGTCGGGCAGCCTCCTTGGGTTCGAGCTCGTTTTTTACGATGCGCTGTTGCATCTCGGTCAGATCGAGTAGCCGGGTCATCAGCGCGTGCCCCCCGCTGCCGGCCGGCCCCAGGCTGATCCGCAGGCCTTCCAGTTGGCTGAGTCGGTTGAGACGATGCTGCGCAACAAGTGCGCCAGACCTCTTGACCCGGTCCTTGCGATAGAACACCCACAGCGGTTGGCGAAAGATCAGTCCGAGACTGAAGAGCTTTTCGTTCTTATCTTCCCGATCGGGCAGGTAGCCAATGAATGCCGCCTCGATGCGATGCTCGGTACGGCTGTCCTTGGCCGCCTGAATCATCAGCTCCTTGTTCTCGACCGACCCCAAAGTGTTTTGGCAGACCACGTTCACACCGGAGCGGTCCAGGAAGACCGACTGTGTCTTGAGGATCTCATGGTACTTGTGGCACATCTGATCGTAGGTGCCGTTTTCGGGGCCGGAGGCAATCACGATCTTGCGCGGCGGGATCGGATCGATCACGGCGAAGGCAATGGCCAGAAGCACGCCGGCCAACAGCACCATGGGGATGGCACTGAGAATCAGCCCCCAAAGCGAAGCCAGCAGCGGAACAACCCGACGCGCCAGCACGCCTTGCTTGAGTGTCGAAAAATCAGCCATGGGTAGGGTCGATCGTTGGGACAGGTCGGCCCGATGACCGGTTGACAGTCCGGCTGAAGCGCTCCCGCCAGGCAGGCAACTCACACGATCCGTCCGGTTGCCTCGGGCCTCCTGGCTGCTCCGGGAGGCGATCCTAGTGCCTTCAGGCTTGCGGGACCAGGGGGAACGTCTCATTTCAAGTCCCGACTCATAAAATTTGCGCCCCGAAGTTCTCGCGCAACTTCGAAACAGACTGAAATTCGAGGCGAATCCGATGAAAGACCGTTCGAGTTCCAAGGTGCTCTGGCTGCTGGGCGGTCTGGGGCTGATCGTAGCAACGACCTTGGCTGCGCTGGCTGTTCACGGTGTGGCGACGGCCCGGGATGCCCGCCCACGCACGGTCAGTGCACGGGGCGCCTTGCTCGCCGAGGAGCAGGCAGTGGTGCAGCTGTTCGAGCGGGCTGCGCCTTCGGTGGCCTACATCACGACTGAAACCCTCCAGCAGAGCTTTTTCGGCACCGAAGTAGGCCAAGGCGCCGGCAGTGGCTTCGTCTGGGATGACGAGGGCCATGTCGTCACCAACAACCATGTGGTCGAAGGGGCGCGGCGCGTGGCGGTGCAGCTCGATGGCGGCAAGCCGGTCGAGGCCACTGTGGTGGGGCGGGCGCCTGAATACGATCTGGCCGTGGTGCGTTTGTCTCGGGTCCCGAAGGATCTGCGGCCGATTCCGTTGGGCAGCTCGGGGGAGCTGCGCATCGGCCAGACGGTCTACGCGATCGGCAACCCCTTCGGGTTGCAGCGCACCTTGACGCGCGGGCTGGTCAGTGCCCTCAATCGCGAACTGCCCACCACCGATTACCGCGAGGTGCTGGGCGTAATCCAGACCGATGCGGCGATCAATCCGGGCAACTCAGGTGGGCCTCTGCTCGATAGCGCCGGACGATTGATCGGGGTCAACAGCGCGATCCGCTCAGCCAGCGGCAGCTCCTCGGGTATCGGTTTCGCGATTCCGGCCGATCTGGTCAACCGGGTGGTGCCGGCACTGATCAGCCGCGGCCACGCTCCGCTGCCGGGCATTGGCATTACCCCGGTGCGGCCGGATCTGGTGGCTCGCGCGGGCCTGAGCGGCGTCGTGCTGGCTGAAGTCGGCCGCGGCTCGCCGGCGGCCAAGGCCGGATTGATGGCGCTGGACCGGCGCAATGGGTCGCTAGGCGATGTGATCACCGCGGTCAATGGCCGCAAGGTCGAGACGGTGTCGGATTTCGTCGCCGAACTCGAGCGAGCGGGTATTGGCGCGACGGTTGATCTGACCGTCAGCCGCAGCGAGCGGGAACGACGGGTGTCGGTGAAGGTGATCGACCTGCGGGAGTGACCCCCTGCCGATCGGGATCGATCAGGACTTGCCTGGGTGCCACCACAGATCCTGGCTGTCCGGGTGGCGCTGCAGGTAGACCCGCACGTAGGAGCAGGCCGGGTCGACCTGAACCCCTGCGCTGCGCGCCCAGTCCAGGCCGGCCTGAACCAGCTGTGCCGCCAGTCCGCGGCCCTGAAGAGCTGCGGGCACGCCGGTGTGATCGAACACCACGTGATCGCCGCTGGGGCGATAGGTCAACAGACACAGATGGCCATCGACTTCGGCAGTGAAGCGGTGGCGGACGGGGTCATGATGAATGGCGAGCGAAGCTGCAGTCATGGGGGTCAGCGTCGGGTAGGTGAGGGGGGTGTTCAGCGCTTGTTCGGATCGAAGCTCAGCACCATCTTGGACGGAATTCGTCCATCGGTGTCAACTGGCAACGTGCCGGTTCGTTCGATGGCACGCAGCACCGCCTGATCCCAGTCCTCGATGCCGCTGCCCTTGAGCAGGCGTGATTTGAGGATGGTGCCATCCGGGGCGAGACTGACCTCGACTTCAGCAGTCGGATTGCCTCGGGCGTGCCCGGTGTAGACGATGTTGGGCAGGATGCGGGCGCGAATGCGACCGTCATAGCCCGGTGAAGGGCCAGTTGCCACCGCCGCGCCGCCACTTCTGGCCGTGCCGCCTCGGCTACCCGAGGCGGTGCCTGGGCCTTCCGGTCCGGCCAGTTGATCGATCTTGGCCTGCATGGCTGCCAGGGCGGCCTTGCGGCGGTCCGCTGCAGCCTTGGCCTCCGCAACCTCGGCAGCGGCCGCGGCCGCCTTGTCACGACGCTCCTTCTCCCGCTCCTTGGCCTCCTGCTTCGGATCGGGTTTGACGGGCTCAGGCTTGCGCGTCTCGACCTTTTTGGGCTCGGGCACGGGTTTGACAGGCTCCGGCTTGGGCTTGGGGGCCTTGTGCGTGGCGATGTCAGCCTCGTGCCTTGGCTCAGGGGGTGGGGGGGCCGGGCGCACGGGGGGTTGGACGATTTTTTCGACCGGGGCCGGCGGGGGTGGGGGCGGTGTGACGGCGCCACCGGCC
>DALYHR010000023.1:0-15141 GCA_031970775.1 Burkholderiaceae bacterium
AGCGCAACCTTGCCAAGGTTGAGGTCGCGAGTTCGAGCCTCGTTTCCCGCTCCATTTTTTGCAAAAAGGGAAGCATCGCTTCCCTTTTTCGTCAAAGGCGCGGTAGCAAAGCGGTTATGCACCGGATTGCAAATCCGTGTAGGTCGGTTCGACTCCGGCCCGCGCCTCCAGTTCTCAAGGCCCCACAGTGTTGGGGCCTTGTTGCATTGGCGGCCCGGGTGGCGAAACAGGCAGACGCAGCGGACTTAAAATCCGCAGCCCCTCACAGGGCGTACGGGTTCGACCCCCGTCCCGGGCACCATCGCTGCACCTTGCTCGCCTCAGGCCGCACGTGAAGTCCCTCCCTCTCGATCGTCGCCACCTGCTGCGCCATGGGCTCATGCTGTCGGCCTCATCCTGGCTGGGCGCGTGCGATCGTCACCCGACGAAGCCTGTGGCTGCTCCGGGCGGACAGTGGGTAGGGGCAGACCTTGATCGGGGACATCGGCTAAGGCAGATCCGGACCGACGATCTGGATCGACAGGCGACCGGCAACCCGGTCCATCGAGTCCAGGCACTCGTCATCGGGGCCGGCGTATCAGGGCTGGCTGCCGCCCGGGCTCTGCGCCTCAAGGGGATGGAGGATGTCCATGTCCTGGATGTCGAAGACTCTGCCGGAGGCAATGCGAGGGCCCACCTTCTCGGATCGACCGCCTGCCCGCTCGGGGCCCACTATCTACCGGTGCCGGAGACTCACCGGCCGATGACAGAACCCCTGTCACGGCTGCTGGCCTTTCTGGAAGAGGTTGGCCTGGCCCGTCAGGAATTGGGGCAATGGCGTTTCGAGGAGCTTTCGCTCTGCCATGCTCCCCATGAGCGGTTATTTATCGATGGGGCCTGGCAGGAAGGCCTGTTGCCCGCTGCTGAGCCAGGCTCCGAGACAGATCGTGCCTATCGGCGGATGTCCGAGCACATCAAGGCGCTGCAGCAATCCCTGAATTTTGGTCTGCCCACCCTGGGGCAACGCTGGACGCCGGAGTTGGCTGCGCTCGATGCGATATCTCTGGGGGATTGGCTGCGCCGCCAAGGCCTGACTGCTAGTGAGTCGCTGCTGAGTTATCTCGATTACTGCTGCAAGGACGATTACGGAGCCGGGCTTGAACAGGTCTCCGCCTGGGCCGGAGTGAATTATTTCGCCAGTCGCCACGGATTCAAGGCCCCCGCTGCCGGGATCGAAGCGTCTCAGGAGCCTGAAGGGGTGTTTACCTGGCCGCAGGGCAATGGTTGGCTAACGCAACGACTCTCCGAGCCTTTGGCCAATCGCTTCCATGCGGGTCAGGTCGCCTTGTCAGTGCGGGAGGGCATTCGACGAGTCGAGACGCTCGTCTGGAATGCCTTGACCGATCGGGTCGAGACCTGGCAGGCCCGGCATGTTGTGCTGGCTGTTCCCCTCAAGGTGGCAGCACGACTGTGGGCGCAAGGGCCTGACGAACTCAAGCGCGAGGCAGCCCGCGTGCAGCAAGCGCCCTGGCTGGTGGCCAATTTGCAACTCAGCGCCCCGCTGCTGCAGCGGGTGGGGGCCTCGCCCGCCTGGGACAACGTGGTGTGGAAGCCGGCCGATTCGGCCTTTCTGGGCTATGTCGATGCCACGCATCAGCGGCTCGATCCTCGACCGGTGGCACCGGTCCTGACCGCCTATTTCGCCTTGCCGCAGGCCGAGCGGGCCAGTCTCGCGAATCCGGACCTGACACCTTGGATTCAGCGGGTGATGGCTTCGATGGCGCCGCTTCATCCCGATCTGCCAGGCAAGCTCGAACGCATTGATCTGATGCGTTACGGCCATGCCATGCGGGTTCCGCTGCCGGGAACCCGCAATGCCATCGACCTGCAGCGTCTGCAAGGCCTGCTGCCCGGCCGAATTCAGCTGGCACACGCCGATCTGGCCGGGTATTCGGTGTTTGAGGAGGCCTTCGAGGCAGGGGATCGCCTCAGAAGCTGGAAGCACTCCTGAAGGCTGGCCCTAGAATTCTGTCGCCCTTCAACCCATTCCTGATCCGCCGATCTGCCAATGAGCCCGGACGCTGCTGCAGGCAAGGCCACCATCCTTGTCGTCGATGACACCCCGGCCAACCTGGCCTTGCTGGCTGAAGTGCTGCGTGGTGAATACCGCGTCAAGCTGGCTCCGAATGGGGAGCGTGCCCTGGCACTGGTCGCTGCCGACCCCCCGGATCTGATCCTGCTCGATGTCATGATGCCTGGCCTGGATGGCTACGAGGTCTGCGCCCGACTCAAGGCCAATCCGGCCACCCGGGATGTCCCGGTCATCTTCGTCACGGCCATGTCAGAGGTCGAAAACGAGGAGCAGGGCTTTGCGCTGGGAGCGGTCGACTACATCGCCAAACCGGTCAGCCCACCGATTGTTCGCGCTCGGGTACGCACCTGCCTGCAGCTGCGACAACAGGCCAGCGAGCTGCGTCAGCTTGTGGATCGACTCGAGGAGCAGGCCGAGGAGCTGCGCCAGTGGAATCTGACGCTTGAATCCCGGGTGAACGCCGAGGTCAAGGAAACCGAGCGGCTCACCCGACTCAAGCGCTTCTTCTCGCCGTCAGTGGCCGATCTGATCCTTGAAGGCCGTACCGAGGATATCCAGACCGTGCGCCGGCGCGAGATCGTGGTGGCCTTTCTGGACATTCGCGGCTACACCGCCTTCACCGAGACCGCCGATCCTGAGGACGTGATGGCGATCCTGCAGGCGTTTCATACCGAAATGGGACGGCTGATCATGGGCTACGGCGCCACGCTCGAGCGCTTTGGGGGCGACAGCATCATGGTGTTCTTCAACGACCCTCTGCCCATGCCCGATGCGGCCCTGACTGCCTGTCGAATGGCGCTGGAGATGCAGCAAAGTCTGGTCACGCTGACCCGGAACTGGCGCAGGCTGGGCTTCGATCTGTCCGTGGCGATCGGCATCGCCCAGGGCTATGCCACGGTCGGGCTGATCGGGTTCGAAGGTCGACGCGACTACGCCGCGATCGGTACGGTGACCAATCTGGCGGCACGGCTGTGCTCGGAAGGGCAGGGCGGCCAGATCCTGCTGTCCCAACGGGTGCAGGCGCAGGTCGAGGGCACGCTGCCGACCCGCGGCATCGGCGAGCTGACCCTCAAGGGCTTTCACCGTCAGGTGCCGGTCTTTGAGTTGGTGCAGCAACATCACCAGCAACTGGCTTCTGCTGCGCCCTGACCACGATCGAGACTTGCGATGCGCCTTCGACACGCCTCTGCCGGACTGGTGGCCCTGCTGTTCGGGGCGCTGCTGCTGACCGGATTGCTGCTGCTCAAGATTGACCTGGCCCAGCAGCGAGTCACCCAGGCTCATGAGGCCCGCGCCCGGACCATCGAACTGACCCAGGGACTTCAACGCGAGACCAGCCGGCTGGCCGATCTGGTGCGGCGCTACATCTCGACGGGCGAGTCCCGGATGCTGATGTTCTACTTCGACATCCTCAAGGTGCGCGATGGCAAGGTGGCGGCAACGCCGGCGATGCGCGAGCCCACCTACTGGGACGATGTGCTGGTAAACGCCCGGGTGCATCCGATGCTGCTCGACGGTGTAGGCGCCGAGTCGATGCAGAGCCGCCTGAAGCAGTCCGGCTTCTCACCGGACGAACTCAAGGCCTTCGAGCAGGTGGTTGCCAGTACATCAGCCCTGAGCGCCCTGGAGACCCGGGCCTTTGCACTGACTCAGGGCATGCAGTTCGACGAAAAGAAAAAGGAATACGTCGAGGTTCCGCCGCGGCACGACCTGGCCATGCGGATGATCAGCAGCAACGAGTACAACCAGCGGGCCGCCCGGCTGGCCCACGATCTGCGCTCCTTGACTGATCTGGCGGATCTGCGAACTCGCACCGAGGTCGAAGAGGCCGGGACCGCGCTGCAGCGGGACATCCGGGTTTCGGTCGGATTGCTGGTGGCTCAGGTGATCGCCCTGGCGCTCGGGCTGATGTTGGTGCGTCGGCAGGTGCTCGAACCGATTCTCAAGCTCGACGAGGCGGCACGAGATCTGGAGTCTGGCAACTACGACCGCCGGGTCGGCAGTCTGGATGCGGTTCAAGAGATCGCCAAGCTCGGCGGGACCCTGGATGGCATGGCGCAGGCGGTGCAGGACGACATCGAGCGCCATCAAAGTCTGCTGCGCGAACTGCAGGAGGCGCGCCAGCAGGCCGAGGAGGCCACGCGGGCCAAGTCGATGTTCCTGGCCAATATGAGCCACGAAATCCGCACCCCGATGAACGCCATCATCGGCATGGCCCATTTGGCGCTGCAGACTGACCTCACGGCCCGGCAGCGCGACTATGTCAACAAGCTGCATGCGGCCGGGCGATCGCTGCTCGGGATCATCAACGACATTCTCGACTTCTCGAAGATCGAAGCCGGGCGGATGACCCTGGAGAACCGGCGCTTCCGCATTGAAGAGGTGGTGGCCAATGCGCTGGCCCTGGTGCAGCAGCGCGCCCACGAGCAGGAGATCGAGCTGGTGCTCAACATCGCCGATCGCTCACTGCTGGGTGAGGACAGCTCCCTTATCGGGGATTCGCTGCGGCTGGGTCAGATCCTCACCAATCTGCTGTCCAACGCGGTCAAGTTCACCCACCGGGGGCATGTCAGCCTGTCGGTCGAGTTGCTCAAACGGCAGGAACAGTCGGTGCGACTGCGCTTTACCGTGCGCGACAGCGGTATCGGCATGAGTGCCGAACAGGTGGCGTCGCTGTTTCAGGAGTTCACGCAGGCTGATAGCTCAGTGACGCGTAAATACGGCGGCACGGGACTGGGGTTGACGATCTCGCGCCGACTGGTCGAAGCCATGGGCGGCAGCGGTATTTCGGTGCGCAGTGCACCGGGCCAGGGATCGGCCTTCAGCTTCGAGCTGGAACTGGATCGTCCGTTCCCGCCTCAGCCCCCATTGCCCGGGCTAAACCCGGCCGTGGCGATGCGGCGCATTCTGGTGGTCGACGATCGGATCGAGGCTGGCGAGTCCCTGGTCGAGCTGCTTCAGGTGCTGGGCACCGAGGGCCGCATCGATCTGGCCCGCGGCGGCCGGGAGGCGATCGCGGCGATCCGCTCTGCCCTGGGGGCTGACGACCCGATCAGTCTGCTGATGCTGGACTGGGTGATGCCGGAGGTGGGGGGTGATCAGGTGCTGCAGTATTTGCAGACACTCAACCCCGCTCAGCGCCCGGCCGTGGTGATCGTCTCGGCGTATGACTCGGATTACATGCGCGAGTCGGTGGCCCGAATCGGGCGGGCAGATTTTCTGGCCAAGCCGGTATTGCCCGAGGCGCTGCGCGCCCTGTTCAATGATCTGGGCGGACATCAATCGCCGTCCGGGCTGACCTTGCAATCCCTTGCCAACGAGCAGATTCGGCTGGACGGGCTGCAGGTGCTGCTGGTCGAGGACAACCCGATCAATCAGGAACTTGCCTCCGAGCTGCTGAGCAGTCGAGGCTGCCGCGTGACGGTGGCAGGAGATGGGGCCGAGGCAATCGAGATCCTCGATGCCGGCTCACCCAACGCCTTTGCCGCCGTGCTCATGGATCTGCAGATGCCGGTCATGGATGGCTATGAAACCACGCGTCGCCTTCGCGAAAACCCGCGCTACTACGACCTGCCGATCATCGCGCTGACAGCCCATGCCCTGAGCGAGGAGCGCGAGCGCTGTCTGGCTTTGGGCATGAACGGCCATGTCACCAAGCCGATTGACCCGGATGAGCTGTACGCCCAACTACAGCGCTTCGTGCCCGCCCTGACGGCCAACCCTGCCGCTCCGACAGCAGCCCTGACTCCACCCGCCGATCTGGCGGATCTGACCGGTATCGAGGGGCTCGACTGGGTCAAGGGGTTGCGCCATGCCAGCGGTCAGTCCGGCCTGTACCGGCGTGTGCTGAGCCGGTTCGTCACCGAATTCGGGCCCTGGATCGAGTCGATTGATGGGGCTGCTGTGGATGCTGCGGACCCTGGGCACGATGCTGTTCGACAGGTGCATTCGCTCAAGGGACTGGCGGGGTCGATCGGCGCTCAGCCCGTGGCCGAGGCGGCCGCACGGCTCGAAGGGCTCCTGCGACAGGGGGTGGCCTCGGACCAGGATCGGAGATTGGCTTGGGAGACCTTGCGGGCTCCGCTGCTGGCACTGATCCGCACCCTGCGTCCGTTGCTGATTCCGGAATCTGTTGCGGTGGCCGGAGCTGAGCCGCAGCCCGATGAGGGTCGAAGCCCGTCAGCCACGGCGTCCCTCGATCCTGGTGTGGTCAAGGATCTGCTCCAACTGCTCGAACAGGGGGATCTCGAAGCGGTGGACGATTGGGAGAAGCATCGTCTGGCCCTGGCGGCCCTGCTGCCGACAGACCGCTTCAAGCGGCTGGGTCAGGCGATTCAGTCCTACGACTTTGAAGCCGCTGTGGCGGAATTGACCGCTTGGCTGGGGACACGACGGTGACCTTCAGACGGTTTTGGCAGTCGGTGCTGAGCGTTCTGCTCCTGCTGCAGGCTTCCTGCCCCTGGGCGTCTGATCCTTCGGTCTCCGGGCTCGATCTGTCGTTCTCCGGTTTTGGCACCCTGGGCTATGCCCGTTCGGATCAGTCGTTTGCCTACCAGCGGTACGTCACCGATCGGGGAACGTTCCGCCGGGACAGTCTGCTTGGGGCTCAGCTCGATGCGCGGTTCGGACAGTCTGGCTTCGGGGCTACGTTACAGGGGCGCCTGGCCCCCTCGATCGACGACGACAACCGCTACGACGCCCGTCTGGCCTGGGCCTTTCTGTCCTGGCGCCCCACCGACAACTGGCTGGCTCGTGTCGGGCGATTGCGTATCCCGGTCTATATGAACTCGGAAACGACCGAGGTTGGCGCCACCTTTGATCTCGCGCATCAGCCGGGGGAGCTGTACACCACCACGCTGTTGCCTAGCGCCGATTTCAATGGGTTGAGTCTGGGCCGATCGTTCTCCCTGGAGGATCAGGGCGATATCACCCTTGATCTGTACGGCGGGCGACAGCGCTCCAGCACCCGGATGTTCTGGCGCGATGACATCGCAGGTTTTCAGACGCGCGGAGCATTCGCCGTGCCGTTGGATATCGAAGCCCAAGGGCTGGTCCTGACCTGGCGCAACGATCTGGAGGATCAGCAACTGCGGCTGGGCTTTCATCGCGTCTCGACTGACTTCGTCGATCGCGGGCAGTTCATCAACGAAAGCTTTCCCTGGGTAGAGCCGTTGCCCGGGATGGGTTATTACAAGACCACTGAAATGATGCCGGGGCCGGAGCTTCGGCAAACCCGGCACTTTGACTACCGCTTCACCACCCTGGGGGTGAGCAGTTCCTTGCCTGCGGCCTTCAAGCTGATTGCCGAAGCCTCGGTACGTCAGGCCGAAGGCAGTCGCATGGTGCCCCGCTTCAGTCAGGGCTATCTGGCGCTACAGCGTCGCTCAGGGGCCTGGACTCCCTATGCAGTCTGGGCTTGGCTGAAATCGACCGATAGCCAACTGGCCGAATACGTTGCCCTCAATGGCAACCGGGTATCGCCTTCTGCTCCCTTTGCTTCGCTGATCAATCTGGGTCAGCGTGCCGGTGCCGATCAATTCTTCGCCTACGACCAGCATTCGCTGGCGCTGGGAACCTCCTACCGGATCGATGCTCGGCAGTTGCTGAAGTTTGAAGTGCAGCAGGTTGATATCGGCAAGGTCTCCCAGCTGGTGGATGCACCCGCAGGAGAAGACTCAGGGGGGCGCACGATCCGGATCGTGACCCTGGGTTACAGCTTTGTGTTCTGAGTGGGGGATGCTGTGAGATCCCTGCTGCGAACCGCAAGCCGACGAACGCTGCTGAACCTGCTGGTGCTGTCAACCTGGATGCCGATTTCGGTGGCTGTCTGGGCTGCTGGCCCGAGCGACGGGGTGGTCGTGATCGCCCATCCGGGACTGCAGAAGCTGGATGTCGCTACGCTGCGCCGGATCTGGACCGGCCGAAGCATTGAATTCGGCGGCGTGCAGGTGGTGCCGCTCAACCTGCACAGCGGCCAGGCCCCACGGGACCGATTTATGGCGGCTGTGATGGGTCAGGATGACGAGAAGTTCATCGCCTACTGGACGGTTCGGCGCTACGTCGGCAAGGGCACGCCTCCTCGGGAGGTCGGCAGCCCCGCCGAGATGCTCAATACCGTGCAGAACACGCCGGGGGCGATCGGCTATCTGGATGGGGCTGATCTCAAGCCCGGCATCAACGTCAGCATCCTGCGCCCCTGACAGGGTCAGGGTAGATCCATCGCCAGTCGGAAGCCCAGCGTCGGGTGACGGCTATCCGGGGCGTAGTAGTTGCGAGCGGCCGAACGCTGGTACTCCGGCCCGCCCGCCCAATTGCCACCCCGGGCAGCACGCAGCTTGCAGGTTGGCGTGCCGGTGACGACAGGAGGCGGCGTATCCGGATTCGGGGCCTCGGGCGGTGGCGCTGTCAGCCAGGCGCTGCCGTCCGCTGGAGCACCGTCATAGTTGGAGTGCCAGCAGTCCTGCACCCATTCCGAGACGTTGCCGTGCATATCCAGCAGATTCCAGGGGTTGGGCTGACGCTGCCCTACCGGTTCGGTGCGGGCTGTTTCGTACCCAGGGCTTTGTGCGGTCGGTGCCGCCTCGGGCGCAGCCAGGGCGCGTGCGAAGGTAGGCAGTCGCGAGGCATCGTCGCCAAAGCTGTACACCGACGTGGAGCCGGCACGCGCGGCGTACTCCCACTCGGCTTCACTGGGCAGGCGGAAGGGTCGGCCTGTCACCCGGTTGAGCCAGTCGATGAAGGTCAGCACATCCTGATAGCTGACGTTGATGACAGGGCGGGGGCCGCGCCCCCACTTTTCGTCATCAGGGCGGTAGCGGCAGCCGCCTGCCTTGACACAGGCATCCCACTGATCGAAGGTCACCTCGGTGCGGGAGAGGGCGAACTTGCGCACCTTGACCTTGTGCCGGGGGTACTCACTGGAATGCCGGTCCTTGACGGTCGGACTGGGCTTGGGCGAGCCCATCCAGAACTCGCCAGCCGGGATCTCGACCAGGTCTAGCTCCGGGGTCGCTTCTTCGGCAGCTGAGACGGGGGTCGCCAGACTCGCGAAGAGGGCGAGGAAAGCGGCAGGAACCAGCGCAGTCCGACTGGACCGTGCCGGCTCGAACCGGGAAGGTTGAGCTCCGTGCATATGTGTCACTCCACTGCGCCCGGCCATTCGGACGGGCCCTACTGGCTTCAGGGGGATGCGTGGATTATTGGGGCATTTGCAGGTGCCGTCACCTGTCAAAACCGGAATCTCGCTCGTAGTTGATCCCCAGAAGCTCGGGATCGCCTCGCCCAAGCCGCATCACGGCGGCTTCGCCTTGGCTGAGGTCAACGACGGTGGTGGGCTCCATCGGGCAGGCGCCGGCATCGATGACGGCTTGCAGCTCATGCTCGAAGCGGGTGCGAATCTCGTCGGGGTCATTCATCGGATCGCGCTCACCCGGTGCGATCAGGGTGGTGCCGATCAGCGGCTGCCCCAGGCACTCCAGAAGCAGTTGCAGCGTGCGGTGTTCCGGAACCCGCAGACCAATGGTGCGTCGAGATGGGTGAGAGAGCCGCCGTGGTACTTCCTTGGTGGCCTCAAGGATGAAGGTGAACGGCCCGGGGGTTCCGCGCTTGATCAGCCGGTATTGGTGGTTATCGACCCGAGCGTAGTTCGCCAATTCGGCCAGATCACGGCACAGCAAGGTCAGGTGGTGCTTGTCGTCGATGCCGCGCAGCCGCCGCAGACGATCAGCAGCGGACTTGTCGTCGAGGTGACAGACCAGCGCGTAGCTCGAATCAGTCGGAACGGCCACGAGGCCGCCCTTGTCGAGGATCTGTGCAGCCTGCTTGAGCAGGCGCAGTTGCGGATTGTCCGGGTGAACTTCGAAGTGCTGTGCCATGGGTGCGAATTGTGCGCCACCGCGAAGACAGGGTTACGGCCTGTCACCGGTGTCACAATGCCCGCATGGAGTGCCGCAGGATGCACGGGTTTGAACGTTTTCTCCACCATTGGGTCGGGTTGCCGACCGGGCTGAGCCGAGTCGGGCTGATTGGGTGGATCTTCTGGCGCAGCCTGCATGAACGACGCCCCCCCAGCGCGCCCGAGCGGCTGCTGCATTGGGTGTGGCATGGCTGGGTCGCGCGGGTGCGGGCATGGCGCCCCCAGCTGGCTCGACGTGGCTCACTGTTGCTGGTGCAACTGGGCCTGGATCGCCGCCGCGGCCTGCCGCGCTGGGGCCGTCGCCTTCATGAAGGTGCCGAGTACCTCGACAACCTGCCGGTGTGGCGGTTGACGGGGGTGCGTCTGCTCGCGTTGGGCATCGGCCTGATCGGCTTCGGCGTCGCTGCGACCACCCCGCTGGGCCTGATCGGGCAGGGTCTGTTCTTTCTGGCGACCTGGGGACTGGCTTTGGTAGTGCGGCAGGTGCCGGGCATGGTGCCAACGATCGTGTTGGTGCTGATCTCGACCCTGGCCTCGCTGCGCTATGGCTGGTGGCGGATGAGCCAGTCCCTGGATCTCGCACCCGGTTGGGAGACGATCTTTGGTCTTGGCCTGTTGGTGGCGGAAGGTTATGCCTGGCTGGTGATGATGCTGGGCTTTGCGCAGACGATCTGGCCGCTACGGCGCACCCCCATGCCGCTGCCTGAGGACCGGGAGGCCTGGCCGCTGGTCGATGTCTATGTCCCCACCTACAACGAGCCGCTCTCCGTGCTGTCGCCAACGGTGCTGGCGGCACGCGACCTGGATTGGCCGGCTGACCGGCTGCGGGTCTACATCCTCGACGATGGCCGTCGCGACGAGATGCGCGATTTCGCCGCCGCAGCCGGGGTGGGCTACATCACCCGCAGCGACAACGCTCATGCCAAAGCGGGCAATCTCAATCACGCCATGACGCTGACGCAGGGGCGCTTCATCGCGATCTTCGACTGCGATCACATTCCGGTTCGTACCTTCCTGACCACCACGATGGGCTGGATGCTGGCCGACGAGCGCTGTGCCCTGGTGCAGACACCTCACCATTTCTTTTCGCCTGATCCTTTCGAGCGCAATCTGGGCACCTTCCGCAGCGTGCCTAACGAGGGGGCGCTGTTCTACGGGCTGGTGCAGGCCGGCAATGACATGTGGAATGCCGCCTTCTTCTGCGGTTCCTGTGCTGTACTGCGCCGGCAGGCGCTGGAGGAGGTGGGAGGCATTGCCGTCGAGACGGTCACGGAAGATGCACACACCGCCCTGAAAATGCATCGTCTGGGATGGAAATCGAGCTATCTGGCGATTCCGCAAGCTGCAGGACTGGCTACCGAAAGCCTGTCCGGGCACGTCGGGCAGCGGATTCGCTGGGCGCGTGGCATGGCGCAGATCTTCCGGCTCGACAACCCGCTGACCGGGCCGGGGCTGAACCTGATGCAACGGCTGTGCTACAGCAACGCGATGCTGCACTTCTTCTATGGCATCCCGCGGCTGGTCTTTTTGACGGCGCCGCTGGCTTATCTGGCCTTCGGCTTGCACATCATCCACGCCGAGGCGCTGATGATCGCGGTCTACGCACTGCCGCACGTGATCCTGCCCAATATCACCAACGAACATATTCAGGAGCCGCATCGCCACACCTTCTGGTCGGAGGTCTACGAGGCCGTACTGGCCTGGTACGTCACGCTGCCGACCACGCTGGCGCTGCTGAGTCCGCGCCACGGCAAGTTCAACGTCACAGCCAAGGGCGGATTGGTCAGTCATACCCATGTGGATTGGCAGATCTCATGGCCCTACGTGATGCTGCTGTCCATCAACGGTCTCGGGCTGGTGCTGGGCATTCTTCGGCTGGTCGATGGCTCACTGGACTGGTTGGCCGGACGCCCCTCCGAGAACGGCACCGTGCTGCTGAACCTGGCCTGGGTGTTCTACAACCTGGTCGTTCTGGGCGCTGCGATGGGCGTGGCGCGGGAGCGCCGGCAGATCCGTACCGCCCATCGGGTCGATGCACGGCTGCCGGTGATGGTCAAGCTGGGCGACGGACTTTGGCGGCCGGCGCACACCTCCAACTTCTCGATGCGGGGTCTGGGGTTGGTGATTCCGAGGCCTGCTCCGGGAGCCGACCCGCTGCTACCCGTAGCCCCGGGCGATCAAATCCAGGTCGCCCTGCGCGGGCCGGGTTACGAGTGGATCTTTGAGGCAAGGGTGACGATGCACGAAGGCTCGCGCCTGGGTGTGTTGTTCGAGACGCTGACGCTCGAAGACGAGGCAGCACTGATCCAGTGCACCTTTTCGCGGCCTGGCGCCTGGCAGCACTGGAGCCGGGGTCGGGAGGTGCATGACAGCGCCATGCTGGGCATTCGGGAAGTGCTGCGCCTGAGCCTGCGCAGCTACGGCTTGCTCGGGTATGGCGCGCGGGCCCGCTGGCAGGCGCTTCGCGATGCCCTGATCGGCATGGTTCGCCGTCGTGGAGAGCCTCGGTGAGCGGGTGGGCCTTCTATTTCCTGGCCAAGATCGCCTTGCACCTGCAGCATCAGCTCGTTCTGGTTGCTGCCCCGAACCTGGCGTTGGCCCTGTTGATCCCGTTGCTGACGGGTCCGCACGCCCGTCACACGCAGCCGCCGCACTGGGTGTGGCGGGTGCTGCGGCAACTGCTGATCGCCGTATGCGCCGGGTTGCTGCTGGTCGGGGAGTTGGGATGGGGCTGGGGGCCGGCCTTCTGGTCGGGCACGGTGCCGAGCTGGATGCAGGCTGCAGGCGATTTGGCCGCCTTTAGCCGTGACTACTGGATTGAATTGGCACAGCGCACCGCGAGTTGGGTGTTGGCTTCCGAAGGCTTTGGCATTGTGTTGGTCTGCCTGGGGCTGTATCTGGTGCTGGACCGCTTTGTGCGCAGTGCTGCCTGGCTGATCGTGGCGCTGCTGGGTCTGACGCTGCAGCAGGGCTGGCAACAGTTGCGGCAGCCGGCCGAGGATCTGACCCTGAATGCTGCGACGGCTCCGGTCACCGATGCACGCGGTGCCGAACGCCGGCTGCGCAGCTTCTATCAGACCGAGCAGGACAAGGTGGTGCAGTGGCCGGATCCGACCCCGTCGCGCAATCCGGGCTTTGACCTGCTGCTGTTGAGCGTGTGTTCGATGTCCTGGGACGATCTGCGGCATGTGGGTCAGCCTGAGCCCGCCGTGCTCAAGCGCTTCGATCTGATCTTCGATCAGTTCAACACCGGGGCCAGCTACTCGGGCCCCGCTCTTCTGCGGCTGCTGCGTGGCGGCTGCGGCCAGCCCGAGCAAAACCGTCTGTACGAGGCGCAACCCGAGGCCTGCTACCTGTTTGCCGGACTGCAGCGCCTGGGGTTCTCGACCGGTTGGGCGCTGAATCACGATGGCCGCTTTGGTCGCTTTGCCGAGCAACTGCGCCGCGAGGGCGGCCTGGAGGCGGCACCTGACGCGGTGGGTGGGGTGCCGATTGCCATGCAGGCCTTCGATGGCAGCCCGGTGCGCGCCGACTATGAGCTGCTGTCAGGCTGGTGGCGACAACGCACCGCCGGCTCGGCGCCGCCGCAGGCGCTTCTCTACAACACGATCACGCTGCACGATGGCAACCGGATTCCCGGCGTAGCCAGTCTGTTCAGTCAAGTGACGTACAAGCCGCGCATTGAGCGGTTGCTGCACGATCTGGATCGCTTTCTCGATGCGGTCGAGCAATCGAAGCGCCCGACCGTGGTGGTGCTGATCCCTGAGCATGGGGCCGCACTGCGCGGCAGCTCGCGGCAGATGGCCGGGCTGCGCGAGATCCCGCTGCCTTCGATCACCCATGTGCCGGTGGCGGTAGCTTTGTTCGGGGGTGTCGGTGGGGCGGTGCACAAGGTTCCCGAAGCGCTGGCCGTGCACGTGCCGCAGCCGGTCAGCTACACCGCGCTGACCGCGCTGCTGGCTGCATTGAGCGGCGACCCTGCGCTGGCTCGGGACCTGCCTGCCTTGGCGGCCCGGCTGCCTCAGACCGACTGGGTGGCTGAGAGCGACCGCAACACGGTGCTGCGCCTGGGTGAGCAGCTCTGGATACGTCGCACCGAAGGCGGCTGGCTGCCGCCCTGAACCCTATCCTTCCGTGTCCAACTCCTTGCTTCGCGCGCTATCGCATGCGCCATTTCGTATCTACTTTGCGGGTCAGGCTGTCTCTATTCTGGGTAGCTGGATTCAGCAAGTGGCGCTGGCCTGGCTGGTGTATCGGCTGACCGGCTCGTCGCTGTTGCTGGGGGTGACGGCCTTTTGCGCGCTGATTCCGCAGCTGCTGGTCGGGCCGTTGGCCGGCGCCTGGATCGACCGCCAGAACAAGCGCCTATGGCTGATGGGCGTGCAGATCGTGCTGGCCGCTCAAGCCTTCCTGCTGGCCGGGCTGACCTGGGCCGGCTGGATCACACCGGGCCTGATCGTGGCCATGTCGCTGCTGCTCGGGGTGCTCAACAGCTTTGATATGCCGCTGCGGCAGTCGCTGATCGCCAGCTTTGTCGGCCGGCGCGAGGACTTGCCCAACGCGCTGGCGCTCAATGCGATGGTGTTCAACCTCGGCCGTTTCATCGGCCCGCCGGTGGCCGGTCTGCTGCTGGGCTGGACCTCCGAGGCCACCTGCTTTGTCATCAACGGCGTGTCGTTTGCCGGGCTGATCGCCGGCATGGCCTGGCTGCGCGGGGTGGAGCCGCAGCGCGCCCGCGGCTCGATGGGGCAGCTGTTTCGCGAGGGGCTGAGCTACGCCTGGCACACCTGGACGGTGCGGATGCTGATCGCCACACTGGCGGTGATGAACTTCACCGCCTCGGCCTACGCGGTGCTGTTGCCGGTGTTCGCCCGCGATGTCTTTGCCGGCGATGCCCGCACGCTGGGCTGGCTGTGGGGGGCCGCCGGGGCCGGGGCGCTGTGCGCCACACTGGTGCTGGCCTCGCGCCGCTCGGTGCCGGGGCTGGTGACAGCGATCCTCGGCGGCGCCCTGATCTCTGCGGTGAGCCTGGCCGTATTCGCCTCGGCCCACACCCTGGTGCTGGCGCTGCCGGCGATTGCCGGGGTGGGCTTTGGCATTTCGGTGTGCAACGTCGGCACCAATACCCTGCTGCAGACCATGGCCCCGGAGCGCC